>NZ_JBNFOB010000005.1:0-30509 GCF_057364565.1 Micrococcus sp. LASM2_SD2
GATCGCGCCGAACTCCGACGCCGAGGCCGACCGCCGCACCCTGGCCCGCGTCACCCGGCGGCGGGTGGACCCGTTCCCGCATCCGGAGGAGCCGGACCTGATCCGCGCGATCACCCACCCGGACGGCCGCGTCCGCTTCTGCCCGGACCAGCTCGCCCGCCGCGCCGCCTACTCGGCTGCATCCCTGGAGCGCCTGCTGGAGCCGGAGGAGTTCACCGCCCTCGTCCCGGAGGATTCCCGACGACGGCACACCGCCGCCCTGGACGCCTCACCGGATCCCTCGGTCGCCTCGGATCCGTCCGCCTCGGGCACCGACCCGGACGGGTCCGCCACG
Organism: Micrococcus sp. LASM2_SD2; assembly: GCF_057364565.1. Classification (NCBI taxonomy): domain Bacteria; kingdom Bacillati; phylum Actinomycetota; class Actinomycetes; order Micrococcales; family Micrococcaceae; genus Micrococcus; species Micrococcus sp. LASM2_SD2. Next base: position 335 of record NZ_JBNFOB010000005.1, read on the forward strand.
GAGGCCAGCGGTGCAGAGGGTGACCGCGACTCCCGCCCCGAGTTCGCCCGTCCCGGCATGGCGATCCGCACGCGCTCCTCGCTCTGGGGCATCCCGCACTCGTGGCTGCTGCTGTTCGACCCGGACGAGGAACTCGCTCCCGGGCCGACGTCTGCGGCAGGTGCCCCGACGGAGGACTCCACGGCAGACGACTCCTCGGCAGGGCCCGGGAACGCGCCCGGGCAGCGGTCTCAGGAGGACCGCCCCTTCCGCGCCCGCCGCACGGTCGGCCTGGTGGACGCCCTGATCCGCTGCGGCCGCGCCTCCCGGATCCTGCGGGGCCATGCCCCGGACGCGGACCTCAACGGGGAGCTGACGGAGCTGTCCGGGTGGCTGGAGCTGTTCGGCCCGGACGCGGTGCTGGAGCTGGACTACGGCAGGCTCACCCCCTTCGTGTGGCCGGACGAGTCCCCGTACGACCTCTGGGCGCTGCTCGCCTCGCTCGAGGAGCAGGACGAGGCCACGGCGGCGGTCGCGCAGGAGCGTCTGAACCGCCGCTGGGGCATGCTCACCCTCCACGCCCGCGCCAACTGAGCCGCCACGGCCCGGCTGCACCCGCACCGGCCGACCCGCCGTGCCCTCCACCACACCGCCACGCGCCGCCCGTCCTGGCATGGCCGGACCACACGGTCCTAGGCTGTTCGGCATGACCACGCAGCCCCTGAGCACCCCGCCGTCGGAAGCCCGCAACCGCCCGCACAACCCCTGGTGGGTGGACGCGGTGATCTACCAGGTCTACCCGCGCTCGTTCGCGGACGGGGACGGGGACGGCATGGGGGACCTGCCGGGTGTGACCGCGAAGGTGCCGTACCTGGCGAGCTCGGCGTGGACGCGGTCTGGCTCTCGCCGTTCTACCGCTCCCCGCAGAAGGACGGCGGCTACGACGTCTCGGACTACCGGGACGTGGACCCGCTGTTCGGCACGCTCGAGGACGCGGACGAGCTCATCGCGGCGGCGCACGAGGCGGGGCTGCGGATCATCGTGGACCTGGTCCCGAACCACACGTCCTCGGAGCACCCCTGGTTCCAGGCGGCCCTCGCCGCCGCTCCCGGCTCCCCGGAGCGCGCCCGCTACCACTTCGCGGACGGCCGCGGCGAGGACGGCTCCGAGCCGCCGAACAACTGGGACTCCACCTTCGGCGGCCGCGCCTGGACCCGCACCCAGGACCCGGACGGCACGCCCGGCCAGTGGTACCTGCACCTGTTCGACTCCTCGCAGCCGGACCTGAACTGGGAGAACCCGGAGGTCCACGAGGAGATGGAGTCCGTGCTGCGGTTCTGGCTGGACCGCGGGGTGGACGGCTTCCGCATCGACGTGGCCCACGGCATGGTGAAGAAGGAGGGCCTGCCGGACGCGGACCACACCCGCATGGGCATGGTCACGGACGCCGGGGAGGAGACGGACCCGGACTTCGACGTGGACGCGCACGAGCCGGCCATGCCGTTCCTGGACCAGGACGGCGTGCACGCGATCTACCGCCGCTGGCGCGAGATCCTGGACTCCTATGACCACGAGCCGATGATGGTGGCCGAGGCCTGGGTGTCCCCGCTGCCGCGCATGTTCCGCTACGTGCGTGAAGGCGAGTGCCAGCAGACCTTCAACTTCACGTACCTGATGTCCGGGTGGGAGGCCGAGTCCATGTCCTCGGCGATCGACCGGTCCATGGTGGAGGCCGGGAAGGTCGGCGCCACGAACACCTGGGTGCTGTCCAACCATGACACGGTCCGCCACACCTCCCGCTACGGCCTGTCCGACCCGTCCTCCTACCCGGCCGGCATCACCGCCGCGGACGAGCAGCCGGACGAGGAGCTCGGCCGTCAGCGTGCCCGTGCCGCCGCCGTGGTGGAGCTGGGCCTGCCCGGCTCGGCGTACGTGTACCAGGGCGACGAGCTGGGCCTGCCCGAGCACACCACCCTGGCCGCCGACCACCGCCAGGACCCGTACTTCTTCCGCACCGGCGGCACCGAGCCGGCCGGGACGGCTGCCGCATCCCCATGCCGTGGGACTCCCAGGCCCCGGGCTACGGCTTCTCCGTGAACCACGACGACGGCGCCGTCGCCTCCTCTGCTGACGTCACCCTGGGCGCGTCCTCACCGGACACGACCACCCCGGACGGCACCGCGACCGGCGGCCCCGCCGCCCCCTGGCTGCCGCAGCCGGACTCCTACGCCGGCTATGCCGCGGACCGTCAGGTGGAGGTGGCCGGCTCCTCCTACGAGCTGTACCGCCACCTGATCTCCGTGCGCGGCGAGCTGGACATGGGCGTGGGCCGCTTCGCGTGGTCAGACCGGCACGACCCGGAGAACGGGGTGGTGGCGTTCACCGTGACCAGCGGCGGCGGCAGGCACCTGGGCTCGGGCGAGCCGGTCCCGGAGCAGACCGTGCTGGTCATCGCGAACCTGGGCACCGGCGAGGTCGAGCTGCCGCAGGGCCACCGGGTGCTGGTGCGCTCGGACCGCCCGAACGACGCCGAGGACGCCTCCGCTCCCCTGCTCCCGGACACCGCAGCCTGGATCCTGCGCTGACGCGTGCGAGCCGGGCCCGCACGGCACAGCGGACGTCCAGGCCGCCCGTCGGGAACTTTTTGTTGAACAACCTCCGGGTGGCACGTACTGTGACCGGGGTCCACAATGGTGACTCGTCTCACCCATGACCCCACTGCCTCGGAGGAGCCACCACCATGGCGCACACCCCTGAGGGGACCCCGGCACGACCTGCCGCGGACCCCGGCCTGCAGCGCGGCCTCAGCACCCGCCACATCGTCTTCATCGCCCTCGGCACGGCCATCGGCACCGGCCTGTTCTACGGCTCGGCGCCGGCCATCATGACCGCCGGCCCCGCCGTGATCCTCGCCTACATCGTGGCCGGCCTCGCCGTGTTCATGGTGATGCGCGCCCTGGGCGAGATGGCCGTGCGCGAGCCGGTCTCCGGCTCCTTCGGCGCCTACGCCCACCGCTATCTGAGCCCGTTCGCCGGCTTCGTCACAGGCTGGACGTACGTGTTCGAGCTGTCGATCGTGGTCATCGCTGACGTCACCGCCGTGGCCGTCTACATGGACTTTTGGTACCCGGGCACCCCGGCCTGGCTGTGGATCGGCGCCTGCATCCTGTTCATCGGCGCCGTCAACCTCACCCACGTGGGCAACTTCGGCGAGCTGGAGTTCTGGCTCTCGATCATCAAGGTGGTCGCGATCATCGGCATGATCATCGGCGGCGTGGTCCTGATGGTCATGGGCATGAGCTACGACGGCGAGACGACCGCCGGCCTGCACAACCTCGTGGACCACGGCGGCTTCATGCCCGAGGGCATCACCGGCGTCCTGCTGGCCCTGGCGATCGTGATCTTCTCCTTCGGCGGCATCGAGACCATCGGCATCACCGCGGGCGAGGCCAAGGACGCCTCCGGCGCCCTTCCCAAGGCCATCAACACCGTCCCGGCCCGCATCCTGATCTTCTACGTCGGCACCATGGTCGTGATCATGTCCCTCGTCCCGTGGAACAAGATCACCGGCGAGACCTCCCCGTTCGTGGAGATCTTCGACACCCTGGGCATCCCGGCCGCCCCGCACATCCTGAACTTCGTGGTGCTCACCGCCGCCGTGTCCGCCGTGAACGCGTGCACCTACTCGATCGGCCGCCTCCTCTACGCGATGGCCGGCGACGGACACGCCCCGCGCTCCTTCCGGACCGTCTCCTCCCGCGGCGTCCCGTGGGCGGCGGTGGCCCTGGTGATCGGCGTGATGGTCATCGGCGCCGTCATCAACACGGTGAGGCAGGACGTCTTCGTGATGGTGGCCCAGGTCGCCACCTTTGCGGTGGTCTTCACCTGGACCATGATCCTGCTGACCCACCGCGGCATGCGGAAGACCATGGCCCGTCACGGCGAGGAGCCGGGGGCATTCGCCCTACCCGGCGGTGCCGTCACCACCTGGGTCACCCTGGCCTTCATCGCCCTGGTCATCGGACTGCTCGCCTGGGACCCGGAGAGCCGCCAGGCCCTCATCGTGGGTCTGATCTGGCTGGCCGTGCTCACCGCGGCCTGGTTCCTCGGCGCCCGCCGCCACGGCAACCGCAACGTCCGCACCGGCACCATGCCGCTCGCGGTCGAGGAATACCGCTGACCTGACACCACGCACGCGAACGGCCGGGTCACCTTCCCTGAGGAAGGTGACGGCGTCGTCGTGAAGGGCCTCGGCCGCCGGTCAGCGCGCCCGGCCCGGCTGGAGCCCGAGCCGCTCGGCGGGGTCACGGTGATCACATCGTCCGGGCCGGCGGAGGCCATCTGCGCGATGCGGTGCTTGCCCTCGTGGCTCAGGGAGGCCCACCACGCAGACGCGGTGGCAGGGCCGTCCACGACCTCGTCGTCGTCCGTGTCCAGTCCGAGATGGCTCTTGATGGACGCCAGCTGCGCCTGACGGCGCACCGCCTCCACCCGGGCCACCGAGTACCCGAGGGTGCGCAGCGTGGCCACGCACATCAGCAGCATCAGCACGGAGAACGGCAGGCCGATGGTGATCGCGAGCGTCTGGATGGCGGACAGACCACCGGCCATCAGCAGGGCCGCCGCCATGAAGGCGGTGGCGATCGCGAAGAACAGGCGGATCCACATCTTCGGCTCCGGGTCGCCACCGGTGGCGAGCATGCCCATCACCAGCGAGCCGGAGTCCGAGGACGTCACGAAGAACACCGCGGACAGGATGATCGCACCGATCACCAGCAGGGTGCCCGCCGGCATCTGCTCCAGCACCTGGAACAGCGCGGAGTTCGCATCCACCGTGCCGTCCGCGCCCACCACGGACGCGTAGCCGGCCGGCTTCACGGTCTCGAAGTAGATGGCGGTGCCGCCCAGGATGCCGAACCAGAGCACGGAGATCAGGGTCGGCACGGCCAGCACGCCCATGATGAAGGTGCGCACGGTGCGGCCGCGGGAGATGCGGGCGATGAAGATGCCGACGAACGGCGTCCAGGACATCCACCAGCCCCAGTAGTAGGCGGACCAGCCCGCCTGCCAGGCGTCGCCCTCCTCGCCGAAGAAGGCGGAGACGTTCAGCGAGTCGCCCAGGAAGTTCTGCATGTAGGCACCGAAGGACTGCACGGTCTCCTTGAACAGGATCGCGGTCGGACCCACGATCGCCAGGAACAGCAGCAGGCCGGCGGCCAGGACCAGGTTGAAGTTGGACAGCCACTTCATGCCGCGGGCCACGCCGGACACCACGGTGTAGAGGACCACCACGGTCACGGCGGCGATCATCACATACTCCAGCCAGGCGGAGTCCTCGGCCACGATCCCGAGGGAGCGCAGGCCGGCGGCCATCTGGGTCACGCCCAGGCCGAGGGAGGTGGCGACGCCGAAGACGGTGCCGATCAGGGCGATGTTGTCGATCAGGTTGCCCCAGCCGCCACGGGTGTTCTTCTCACCGATCAGCGGCTCGAAGGCCCAGCGCAGGGACAGCGGGCGTCCACGGCGGTGGATCGCCAGCCCGACGGCCACGCCCACCACGGCGTAGATGGCCCAGGGCTGCAGACCCCAGTGCATGAAGGTGGTGGCCAGGGCGGCCTCCGCGAGCTCGCCGCTGTTCGGATCCCCGGCGCCCACGTCCGGGCGCGGCGAGGTAAAGTGCATCAGCGGCTCGGTCATGCCGTAGAACACCAGGCCGATGCCCATGCCGGCGGCGAAGAGCAGCGCGAACCAGGACATGGTGGAGAACTCGGGTCCCTCGTCCGGGCGGCCCATGGTGATCTTGCCCTTGCGGGAGAAGCCCAGGTAGAGGCAGAAGAACACGAAGACCAGGGCGACGAGTGCGTACCACCATGAGAAGTTGGCGATGATCGCCGACTGCACGGCGCCGATGCCGGTCTCCATGGCCTCGGGGAACGCCAGGGTCACGCCCACGAAGGCAAGGATGATGACGGCGGAGGGCCAGAACACCCAGCCCTTGAGCCGACCGGTGCCGGGCACGAGCTCGAGCTCGTTGCCGCGAGGCTGCTCCGGGGTCACGTCCGCGTCGCCGGGGACGCCCGAGGCGGTGGCCGCGTCCACGGCGGCCTCGGTGGCCGGGCGGTCTCCCGGCGGGGTCGATGGTTCAGTGCTATTGCGGGAAGGCGGAGTTGAAGTCACGAGGGCCGACGATAGTGGCCGGGGCTCAGTCCTGTCATCTTCCCGTGAGTAGGGTTACAGGGCCCAGGGAGGCAAAGGCTTCCGGACGACGAAAGAGGCCCCCGCTTCCGCGAGGGCCTCTTTCTGAGGTGGTGGCTCCGACCGGCGTCGATCCGGTGACCTTTCGATTTTCAGTCGAACGCTCTACCAACTGAGCTACAGAGCCCGATGACTCATCGTCACCAAGATCCTCCGTCACCGGCATTCCGGTGTTCGGAACATCCGAGCGACCCTGACGGGACTTGAACCCGCGACCTCCGCCGTGACAGGGCGGCGCGCTAACCAACTGCGCCACAGGGCCTTGTTCTGTTGTGGTGTCGCTTTCGCAACGAGTAGAAACTCTACCAGGGAGTCTCCTGCTTGTCCAAACCGGCAGGGAGGTGATCTCCGCCACGCCTCGAGGGCGGGTGGTCTGGGTACCCCCAACGGGATTCGAACCCGTGTCGCCGCCGTGAAAGGGCGGTGTCCTAGGCCACTAGACGATGGGGGCCTGTCCGAGTCGAGCATCCCGAGTTGGACTCCCCGAGTCTAGAGTGGGCCACCAGGCCCCGCAAATCCCGTCCGCCCGCCATCGGGCCGATGAGACCGCCCACAGGAGCAGCCGTGACCCACGAGCCGCACACCACCGACGATCCCTTCGAGGACCACTCGACGGCCCCCGCCGGGCAGCCCTCCCCGGACGCGCCCGAGGACGGACACCTCGAGTGGATGAGCGAGCAGGAGTTCGACGACGCCGTCTCCGCCGCCCTGCGCCGCATCCCGGACGAGCTCGCCCGGCTGCTCACGAACGTCGTGGTGGTGGTCGAGGAGGAGTACGAGCCGGAGCCCTGGGAGGACCCGGACACGGAGCTGCTCGGCCTCTTCGACGGCTACTCGCTGGCCGAGCGCGCCGAGGCCGCCTGGCAGATGCCGGACCGGATCGTCGTGTTCCGCGGCCCCCTCACCCGCCACTGCCGCTCTCGCGAGGAGCTCGAGGACGAGATCGTGGTGACCGTGATGCACGAGGTCGGCCACTTCTTCGGCATCGAGGAGGAACGCCTCCACGAGCTCGGCTGGGGCTGAGCCCCGTCCCCCGACGACGGCCCGGCCCCGGCGGGCTCAGCCCTGCTGGTCCGGCAGCGGACCGAAGTCCTTGCGGGAGGCCAGGCGGGCGTCCTCACGGAACGGGACGATCAGCACCGGTCCCTTCGCGTGGATCGAGACGCCCTGGCTGGTGGAGCCCAGTAGCGCACCGGCGAAGCCGCCGAGGCCGCGGGTGCCCAGCACCGTGAGGCGAGCGGTCCTGGTCTGCTCGGCCAGCACCTCCACCGGCGCGCCGTCCAGCAGCTGAGTGGTGACCGTGAGGTCCGGGTGCTCGTGGCGCATCCACGCCGCGCCCTCCTCGAGGCGCTGCTGCAGGTCGTCGATCATGGCCTGCTCGTCCACGGACACGGACAGCCAGGCCGTGGAGGCCGCCGCCGGCGGGACGACCGAGACCATGTGCAGCGGCGCCTGGCGGATGCGGGCCTCCTCGGCGGCCACGAGGGCGGCGGCGCGGCCCTGTTCGGAGCCGTCCAGGCCGACCACCACAGGTGCGTCGCCACCGGCACGGGTGCCGTCCTCACCGGCCGGGATGATCGCGACCGGGCAGTGGGCATGGCCCGGGAGGGCGGAGGACACGGACCCGAGCAGCCGGCCGAGGAATCCGCCGCGACCGCGGGCTCCGGAGACCAGCAGGTCCGCGTCGCGGGAGAGGTCCACGAGGACGCCGGCGGCATCGCCGATCTCCACGCGCAGGGTGGGGCGGACGCCGTCGGCCTCGAGCTTCGCCTCCACGGTCTTGAGCATCTCCAGGACGCCCTCGCGCAGGGCGGCGTCGTCCGTGAGCTGCCCGCCCACCTCGCCGGCATAGCCCCAGAAGGCCGGGACGGTGTAGGCGGTGACGAGCGTCAGCGAGAGGTTCCGGGCGCCGGCCTCACGCTGGGCCCAGCGGGCCGCGGAGATCGACTGGTCCGAGCCGTCCACGCCCACGATGACACCCAGACGGCCGGCGGCCTCCCGGCCGGCGGCGGGGGCGGTGGTATTCGGATCGGTGGGCATGCGGGCCTCCTTCGGCAACGGCGGTGCCGGGATCCGCGGTGACCCCGGCGGTGCCCCTTCAGCCTACTCCTGTGCGCAGACTGAAGGGGCTGGAACCTCGGTGCCTACCTGCTTCTCGGGAGACCTCCACGACGATGCGTCAGGGACCGTGGACGCAGACCGTCAGAGCCGCGCCCGTGCGCCGGCGACGAACCTCTCCACCGAGTCCACGAGGCGGGCCGGCACGGGGTCCGAGAGGAGGGTGCGCGCGAGGGCGGGGCGTCCGCCGAGCGCCTCGTCCGTCAGGAGCGCGTCCGAGGCCGCCGCGATCACGTTGCCGCGGCGGCGGCCCTTGAGCATGGCCGGGTCCGCCATGACCTCCACGTGGGAGAACACCTCGCACAGCGCGGCCACCTCCTGCCGGACGGAGGTCAGGTCCGGGCCTCCCCCGATGTTGAGGACGTACACCCCACCGGAGGTGAGGACGGAGGCGACGGAGGCGGCCGTCGTCGTCCCGGTGAGGTGCTCCGGGGTGATGTGCGGTGCGCCCGGCTCGTCCGAGGCGGGGGCGAAGACGTCGCGGAAGACCACCTCGCGGGTGCCGGGGCGCAGGCCGGCCAGGACCTCGCCCGCCTCGCCGACGCGGATCTTCAGCTGCGGGGCGCGGGGCAGCTCGAAGTGCGTGCGCGCGAGCGCGGCCAGGCCGGCGTCCAGCTCCACGGCCACCTGGTGCGCCTGCGGGTAGACCGCCGTCACCCATCGGGCGAAGGTGCAGCCGGCGCCGCCCAGGTGGAGCACGCGGATCCGTCGGTCCACGGGGAACCGGTGGGTGAGCACGGCCGCCGCCCAGCGCATGTACTCGAAGCCGAGCTCCGTGGGCGTGTCAGGGTTCAGCTGGGAGGACTCCACGCCGTTGACGCGCAGCAGCCACGTGCCGGGGCTCCACGGGTCCGGCTCGATGGTCGCGGTGCCCGAGCTGATGGGAAAGGTGCCGGCCTCGATCATGGGTCCATGATGGCGCGTCCCACGGCGGCGCGCTCACCGGCGCACGTAGCGGCGCTCGGCGGCGTCCTGCCACGGCGGGCCGAGCGGGACCGGATCGCCGAGAGCCTCGAAGCCGTGGCGGCGGTAGAACGCCTCGGCCCGCGCGTTGCCGTCCAGCACCCGCAGCCGCGCGGGCTCCGTCCCGACCGTGGCCGCCATGAGCCGGTCCGCCAGGCCCGTGCCCTGCTGGGAGGGCAGCACGTAGATCGCGAATAGCTCGAAGGCGGGGACGGCGCCTGCCGTGCCGCCCTCCCCGTCGGCGGAGTCCGGCAGATGCTCGATCGGCCGGGCGGGTCCGGACGACGCCATCCCGACCACGGTGCCATCCGGGGTCTCGGCCAGCACCGTGGTGATCTCGGGCGCGGCGAGGTTCCGCCGCCAGCCATCGACCTGGTCCGGCAGGCCCGCGTCGAGGCGGTCGAACTCCTCCGCGGGGAGCACGTCCGCGTAGACGATCCGCCACACGGCGTTCTTCATGGCCAGGACGGCGGGCAGGTCCTCGGGCATCACGGGCCGGACCCCCACCGCGCCGAGCGAGAACCGGTGAGGACACACCGTCACGGACGGCGGATCCTCGCCCCGTGAGCGTGTGCGCTCACCACTCGGCGTCGTGGGATCGCCACCGCTCACCCGTGGCCCTCCCGGGCGTCGTCGTCCGCACGCCCGATGGCGGCCTCCAGGCGCTCGAGCTTGCCGTCCAGCTCCCCGGTGTGCCCTGGCCGGATGTCCGCCTTGAGCACGAGGGAGACGCGGGAGCCGTAGCGGCCCACGGCCTCGGTGGCCTCCTTGACCACGGCCATGACCTCGTCCCACTCCCCCTCGATCTCGGTGAACATCGAGGAGGTGCGGTGCGGCAGCCCGGAGGCGCGCACCACCGCGACGGCGGCGGCCACGGCCTCGTGCACCGAGGCGGAGTCCTCGCCTCCGGCGGGTCGGGCGAGCGACGGGTCGGAGGGGGCACCGGACGGGGCGACGGAGAAGGCAACGATCATGGTCCCAGTCTGCCCTCGCACAGGGCACCGTGTCAGTACCCCGGTCCGCGCCCGCGGACTCGACGGCCCCCGGACGACAGCGCCGGGAGTGGGAGATCAGGCGCGGGGCGGGCGGCCGTCGTCGTTCGGCTCGTCCTCCCGGTCACGGCGCACCTGCGTCCCGGAGCCCTCGTCCAGGTACTCGCCGGTCTCGTAGTCGTAGCCGACGTCGTTGCCGTCCTCGTCCGTGCGCTGGTACCAGTCGGTGACCTCGGCGGCCGTGGAGTCGAAGTCGCCGCCCACCGCATAGGGGCTGCCGGCGGCCACCGGCTCCACGGCCAGGGTGAAGTCGTCGCCGTGGTCCTCGATGCCGTGGCGCACGGCCTTCTCCAGCGCCTCCCGCTTGTAGTGCTCGCGGATGGCCTGCGGGTCGTTCCGCAGCTCCTTGAACAGCGCGACCGCCATCAGCACGATCACCACGGAGAACGGCAGCGCCGTGATGGTGATCAGGTTCTGCAGGCCGGTCAGCGCGGTGTCGCCGCCGGTCAGCAGCATCACCACGGCGATGCCCGCCATGCAGAGCGCCCAGAACGCCGTCACCAGGCGGCGCGGCCTCGGGGCACCGCCCTGGGACAGCTGTGAGTTCACGACCGACGCGGAGTCCGCGGTGGTGATGAAGAAGACCGCGAGCATCACGATCACCACGGGGGCCACGATCCAGCCGCCCGGCAGCTGGTCGATGACCACCCAGAAGATCTCCGCCGGCGCCGGCAGGGAGTCCGCGGTGCCGTCCGGGGCGATCGTGCCGTCGGTGCGCTGCAGCCAGATGGCGGTGCCGCCGATGATGGTGAACGCCGCGATGATCACGGCCGAGGGGATGAACAGCGCGCCCAGCACGAACTGGCGGATGGTGCGGCCGCGGGAGATCTTGGCCACGAAGACGCCCACGAACGGTGCCCAGGAGACCCACCAGGCCCAGTAGAACGTGGTCCAGGTGGAGAGGAACTGCTGCATCTGTTCGCCCTGGGACATGTTGGCCCCGAGCATGTCCGGACCGGAGGAGACGTACTCCATCATCACGCCGGGGATCACGTTGAGCAGGAAGGCGGTGGGGCCGGCCACGAAGAAGAACAGGGCCAGGCCGACGGCCAGCACCATGTTGATGTTGGACAGCCAGCGGATGCCGCGGGCCACGCCCGAGACGGCGGAGATGACGGTGCCGATGGTCAGCAGGGTGATGATGCCGATCGCCACGGCGTTGCCCTCCATGGACCAGCCGGTGACGATCTGCACGCCCTGGCCGATCTGCAGGGCGCCGATCCCCAGGGAGGCGGCGGTGCCGAAGAGAGTGGCGATGATCGCCAGGGAGTCGATGAGGCGGGCGCCGAAGGACTTGGGGTCGTCGCCGCGGTTGAACAGCGGCATGAGGATCGAGCTCATGAGCGGGACGCGGCCGCGGCGGTAGGACACGTAGGCCACCGCGAGGCCGACCATCGCGTAGATCGCCCACGCGTTGACGCCCCAGTGCATGGCCGCCTGCGCCATGGCGCCGGAGATCGCTTCGGTGGAGGCCGGCTCGTAGGCGCCCGGCCGCGGGGACAGGTAGTAGGTGAGCGGCTCGTAGGGGCCGAAGAAGATGATGCCGATGCCGATGCCCGCGGCGAACAGCATGGCCGCCCAGGAGGCGGTGGAGTACTCCGGCCGCTCCCCGTCCAGGCCGAGGGTGATGCGGCCGTACCGGGAGAACGCCAGGGCCAGGAGGAACACGACCATGACGATCGCCAGGGAGGAGAACACCCAGCCGAGGTTCTGCATGACCCAGCCCAGGGCTGCTGAGGACACCTCGAGCACGGCGTCCGGCTGCAGCACGCCCCACACCACGAAGCCCAGCACGAGCGCGCCGACGACGCCGATGATCACCTTGTCCAGCCGGTACCGGACCTTCTGGTCCTCGATCGAGACGCCGGGCACCAGGGCAGGGTGGATGTCGTGCGGGTAGGTGACCTCCTCGATGAACCGCGCGGGGGTCAGGCGGCCCTCGCCGCGCAGGGCCCCCTCCCCCGGCGGCGTGGCGGTGCGGTCGTGGGGCGGGTTCCCGTCCATGACGGAGTCCTCTCGTAGCGTGCGGGGTGGTGCCTATTCTGCCGGGTCGGCCCTGTGGCGCCGATTGCCGTGGTGTCACAGACCCGTCTCGAGGCGGAGTCCGGGGACGACGACGGCACTCGCCTCGGTCAGGCGGGTGCCGTCGTCGTGGGGCCAGGGCCGGGAGGGGCCGGGTGGCCGGTCAGCCGCCGAACACGTTGGAGATCGCCTTGTAGAGCTCGTTGGCGCCGAGCACGAGGAAGATCGCGGTGGTGGCGCCGAGCAGGATGTTGTTCACCCAGCCGTTGCGGAAGCGGGCCGGGACCTTCTTCGAGTTGTTCAGGAACAGCAGGGTCACGGCCAGGAACGGCATGAACAGCGCGCCGAGCGTGCCGTAGAGCAGGACCAGGAAGATCGGGCGGTCCAGGAACAGCAGGACCATGGGCGGGAACGTGATCCACAGCAGGAAGAAGCGGGCCGGGGCGGAGGCAAGGGACGGGGCGTCGTCCTGGTCCAGCTGGTCCGCCGGCTTGCGGAAGTTCGCCCAGAAGTCCGCGAACATCAGGGAGACGCCGTGCCACACACCCAGCAGGGAGGAGAAGGACGCGGCGAAGAAGCCCACCAGGAACACGGTGGCCCAGGCATGGCCGTAGCGGTCCGCGAGGACGTTGCCCACGTCCAGCAGGCCCTTGTCGCCCGAGGAGATCGCCAGGCCCGCGGAGTGCAGCAGCTCCACGCCCATGATCATGGTGGCGATCACGAAGACGCCGGTGAGGATGTAGCTGGTGGCGTTGTCGAAGCGCATGACCTTCATGTACTTCGGGACGTTCCAGCCCTTCTCGCGCAGCCAGTATCCGTAGGCCGCGAGGGTGATGGTGCCGCCCACGCCGCCGGCCAGGCCGAGCACGTAGAACATGACCTCTGGGTCGCCGGACGGGATGCGCGGGACCAGGCCCGCGAGGATCGCGCCGATGTTGGGGGCGGTGAGCGCCGCGGAGAGCAGCACGGTCACGAACATGACGCCGATGAGGACGGTCATCAGCGTCTCGATCAGGCGGTACCTGTTCAGCCACACCAGGGCCAGGCCGATGATCCCGGCGGCGATGGCGAAGACCTTGGCGTCCACGCCCGGGAAGAGCGCGGCCAGCGGCAGCGCGGTCGAGGACATGGCGGTGGCGCCGTAGACGAAGCCCCAGATCACGATGTAGGGGGCGAAGTAGACGGTGGTCCACGCGCCGAGCGTGCGCCAGCCCTGGAAGATCGTCTTGCCGGTGGACAGGTAGTAGCGGCCGGTGCCCTCCACCAGCACGATCTTCAGGATCACGCCGAGGACCACGGCCCACATGAGCATGTAGCCGTAGCGGGATCCGGCGGTCAGCGTGGCCACCAGGTCGGCGGCGCCCACGCCGGTGGCGGCGGCGACGATGCCCGGGCCCAGCGAGTTCCACTTCGGCTTGACGGGCTTCTCGTTGATCTCGGCCTCGGTGAACCCGACGATGTCCGGGTTGTGCACCGGATGGCCCGAGTCGACGCGGCTGTGCGAGGCCATGCGACTCCCCTCTCTGTGTGTGCCCCGTGGGCGCCTGCGGCGCCCGGGGATGCGGTATGGGAGAAGAGTAGTCCCGGTCACAGGGGAACGGGCGTTCTGTCACACACGACGACGGCACTCACCTCGCTGAGGTGAGTGCCGTCGTCGGGACGGCCGGCTGCGCAGGCCTCGACGGTCTCCCGAACGAAAGCGGTCGGGGACTCGACGGCTTCCCGAACGACAACGGTCCAGGGTCAGACGTGGGTGCCGTCGCCCTCCACCGCGATGCCAAGCTCGTTGCCCGGGATCGAGGCGAGCAGGCGGCGCGTGTACGGGTGCCGCGGGTTGGTGAAGACCTCCTCGGAGGAGGCCGCCTCCACCAGCTCGCCGTCCTTCATCACGCACACGTAGTCCGAGATGAGCCGGACCACCGCGAGGTCGTGGGAGATGAACAGGTAGCTCAGCCCCAGCTCGTCCTGCAGGTCCTTGAGCAGGTCCAGGATCTGCGCCTGCACGAGCACGTCCAGGGCGGACACCGGCTCGTCGCACACGATCAGCTCCGGGTTCAGCGCCAGGGCGCGTGCGATGGACACGCGTTGGCGCTGGCCGCCGGAGAGCTCGGTGGGATAGCGGCGGTAGAAGTGCTGCGGCAGCGCGACCTGGTCCATCAGCTCCAGCACGCGCGCCCGGCGCTGCCTGGCGTTGCCCCGCTTGTAGGCCTGCAGCGGCTCCTCGATGATCCGCCCGACCGTGAACATGGGGTTCAGCGAGGAGAACGGGTCCTGGAAGACCGCCTGCACGCGCTGGCGGAAGTCCTTCAGGTCCCTGCCCTTCAGGCCCAGCACGTCCTTGCCGTCGAAGGTGATGGAGCCGGAGGTCGGCTCGATCAGCTTCAGCAGCATGCGTGCCGTGGTGGTCTTGCCGGAGCCGGACTCGCCCACGATCGAGACGGTCTTTCCGCGCGGGATCTTCAGGGAGACGTCCTTGGCGGCGTAGAAGTCGTCCTGGCCGCGGATCGGGTAGACCTTCGTGAGGCCGTCGATCTCGACCAGCGGGGTGAGGTCCTTCTTCTGGAACGCCACCGTGGAGATCGCCGCGGTGTCGTCCGGGGCGAGGTCCTGCGGCGCCGGGTCGAAGGACTCCGGCAGCAGCCGGGCGGCAGCCACGGACGGGGCCGCCTTCACCAGCGACTGTGTGTACGGGTGCTGCGGGGACTCCAGGATCTGCCGGGCGTCGCCGTGCTCCACCACCTTGCCGCGATGCATCACCACGAGGTGCTGCGCGCGCTCGGCGGCCAGGCCGAGGTCATGCGTGATCAGCAGGACCGAGGAGCCGAGCTCCTGCGTCATCTCGTCGATCTGGTCCAGGATCACCTGCTGGACGGTCACGTCCAGCGCGGAGGTCGGCTCGTCCGCGATGAGCAGCTTCGGCCGGCACGCCAGGCCGATCGCGATCAGCACGCGCTGGCGCAGGCCGCCGGAGAGCTCGTGCGGGTACTGCTTGGCCCGCTTGGCCGGATCGGGGATGCCGGCCCGCTCCATGACCTCGATGACCTTGGCCTTCACGTCCTGCTTCGTGGCCGCCTTGTGGGTCAGCAGGGTCTCGGCGATCTGCTGGCCCACCCGGGTCACCGGGTTCAGGTTGGACATCGGGTCCTGCGGGACCAGGCCGATCTTGCCGCCGCGGATGTGGCGCATCTTCGACTCGGGCATGCCGACCAGCTCCTGGCCGTCGAACATGATCGAGCCGGAGGACACCCTGCCGTTGCCGGCCAGCAGGCCGATCGCGGCCATCGCGGTGGTGGACTTGCCGGAGCCGGACTCGCCCACGATCGCCAGCGTGCCGCTGGCGGGCAGGGTGAGGTTCGCGTCCTCCACCGCGTGCACGGACCCGTGCATGGTGGAGAACTCGATGTTCAGGTCCCTGACCTCCAGGAGCGGGGCGCCGGCGGGCGTCTCCGGCTCCCGGCGGACCGGGGCGTCCTGGGCGGCCGCCTCGCGGGCGGCGTCGTCTGCGCGGTGTGAGCTCATCGTCCGATCACCTCGTCCGGGACTTGGGGTCGAGGGCCTCGCGCAGGGACTCGCCCAGCAGCGTGAAACCCAGGGCGGTCAGCGCGATGCAGAAGCCCGGCAGGAACGCGAGCCACGGGGCGATGCCCAGCTCGGCCTGCGCGTAGGTCAGCATGCGGCCCCACTCGGCGGTCTCGGGGCGTCCGCCGCCGAGGCCCAGGAAGGACAGGGCCGCCGCGTCGATCACCGCGGTGGCCAGGGTCAGGGTGGCCTGCACGATCACCGGGCCCACCGAGTTCGGCAGGACGTGGGACATGGTGATGGTGCGGCGGGACAGGCCCAGGGTCTGCGCGGCGAGCACGTAGTCCTGGCCCTTCTGGGACAGCATCGAGGAGCGCAGCAGACGCGCGAAGATCGGCACCTGGGAGACACCGATCGCGATCATGACCGCGTTCGGGCTCTGGCCGAGCACGGCCGCGATGGACACCGCGAGCAGCAGGTTCGGGACCGAGAGCAGGATGTCCACGATGCGCATGACCACCGAGTCGACCCAGCCGCCGAAGGCGCCGGCGAGCAGACCCAGGGCCATGCCGCCGATCAGCCCGAGCGCGGTGGAGACCACGCCGATGATCAGGGACGCCTGAGCGCCCCAGATCAGCTTGGACAGGACGTCTCCGCCGAAGCGGTCCAGGCCCAGCGGGTGGCCGTCGAGCTCACCGGGTCCCGGGATGGCGCCCGGGGTGATCTCACGTGCGCCGGGGACCGCGGTCCCGGGGTACGGGGCGATCAGCGGGGCGAGGACCGAGACCAGCAGGAACAGGACCACGATCACGAAGCCGGCGATGGCCGCCGGGTTCCGGCGCAGCCGGATGAACGCGTCCTTCCACAGGCTCGTGCCGCGGGTGTCCATCCCGGGCTCGGAGGTCTTCTGCGTCTGCCCGGCGGTCACGGACTCCTCGGCGGCCGACCCGGCGGGGGTCATGTCCGCGCCGGGGGCGCCGGAGGGGTTCGGGGGGAGGTTGACACTCATGAGACACGCACCCTCGGGTCGATCAGGCCGTATGAGACGTCCACGACCAGGTTGATGAGCGAGTAGATCAGGGCGACCAGGATGATGAAGCCCTGCAGCACCGGGAAGTCCAGGTTGAAGATGGCGTCCCAGAGGAACGATCCGATGCCGTTGAACGCGAACACCGTCTCCGTGAGCACGGCACCGGAGATCAGCAGGCCCAGCTGCAGGCCGAGCGTGGTGACCACCGGGAGCATGGCGTTGCGCATCACGAAGCGGTCCCGGATCAGGCGCGGGGCCAGGCCCTTCGCCTTCGCGGTGCGCACGAAGTCGGCGTTCTGCACCTCCAGGACGGAGGCCCGGGTGATGCGGGCGATGATCGCCAGCGGGATCGTGCCCAGGGCGACGCCCGGCAGGATCAGGTGGGTGATCGCGTTCCAGGCCGCGTCGTACTCACCGGTGATCAGGCCGTCGAACACGTAGAAGTTCGTGTAGTGCGTCGCGTCGATGCGGGCGTCCTGCCGGCCGTCGGTCGGCAGCCAGCCCAGCTCCACCGCGAACACCCACTTGAGCAGGAACGCGAGGAAGAAGACCGGCACCACCACGCCCAGCAGCGAGAGCACCACCGCGAACTGGTCCTGCCACTTCCCCACGTGCTTCGCGGCCCAGTAGCCGAGCGGGATGCCCAGGACCACGGCGAAGACGATCGCGAAGACGGACAGCTCGAGGGTGGCCGGGAACCGGGAGACGAACTCGTCCATCACGGGCCGGCTCGTCAGGATCGAGTTGCCGAAGTCGCCCTGGACCATTTTGCCCATGTAGGTGACGTACTGCTCCAGGATCGGCTTGTCGAAGCCGTAGGCGGCGTTCACCCGGGCGACGGCCTCAGGGGTGGCCTTCTCGCCCAGCAGCGCGGTCGCGGGACCGCCCGGCAGGGCGCGGACCCACCAGAACAGCAGCAGGGACAGGCCGAAGAGGGTGGGGATCAACAGCAGCAGGCGCTTGCCGATCATTCTCAGCATTCCGGTTCCTCACGGAAGGTGCGGCGGGAGGCGGACGGGACGGGCCGTCGTCGTTCCTCCCCTTCAGACGGGAGATGCCCTCCGGACCGGGACATGCGCCGGGCGCACGAGGCGCCCGGCGCATGTCCGGACCGAGGGGGTCAGATCACTCGGAGAGCTCGATCTCGTTGTAGACCTCGTCGTTGACCGGGCTGGCCGGGTAGCTGGTCACGCGCTCGGAGAAGGCGAGCGACGGGGCCGGGTGGGCCAGCGGGATGGACGGGACGTACTCGGAGATCATCTTGTTGATCTCCTCGTACTTCGGGGTCTGCTCGTCCAGCTCCGGGATCTGACGGGCCTCGGCCAGCGCCTTGAACAGCTCCGGGTTGTCGAAGCCGAACTCCGGCTTCTCGCCGCCGAAGAACACGCCCACGAAGTTGTCCGTGTCGTTGTAGTCGCCGGTCCAGCCGAGCAGGTGGATGCCGTGGTCATCCGTGGCCTGGACCTGGTCCAGGTAGTCCGGGGACCACTTCTGCGGCTTGGCCTCGGTCTTGATGCCGACCTCCTTCAGCTGGCCCGAGAGGTTCGAGAACACCTGCTCCGGGGTCGGCATGTACGGACGGGAGACGCCGGTCGGGTAGTTGAAGTCGATGGTGAAGCCGTCCTCGTAGCCGGCCTCCTTCAGCAGCTCCTTGGCCTTCTCCGGGTCGTACTCGTACTTCTCCACGTCCTCGGTGTAGCCGTTCACGGAGTCCGGGATGAAGTTGATCGCGGTCTTGGTGCCCTCCGGCAGGGTCTGCTTGACCAGCGCGTCCTTGTCGATCGCGTAGGCGATCGCCTGGCGGACCTTCACGTCCTTGAGCTCTTCGTTCGCCTGGTTCAGGCCGAGGTACAGGATGGTGAACGGGTCGCGGTTCATCACGTTGAAGCCGGCGTCCTTGAGGGACTGCACGTCCGCCGGGGCCACGAGGTCGTAGCCGTCGATGCCTCCGGACTCGAGGGCCTGACGGCGGGCCACCGGGTCGTCGATCACGCGGAAGTTGATCTTCTGGACCTGGCCCTGCTCGCCCCAGTAGTCCTCGTAGGCGGAGAGCTCGATGTTCTCGCCCACGTTCCACTTGTCGAACTTGAACGGGCCGGTGCCCACCGGGTGCTCACGGGCGTACTCGGAGAGGGTGGGGGCCTCGGCGGAGCCGCTGATGTCGTCCGCGCCGTACTCCTCCATGGCGGTGGGGGACTGCATGGCGAACGCCGGCAGGGACAGGGAGGCGATGAAGCCGGCGAACGGCTGCTTCAGCTTCACGGTGGCCTTGTGGTCCTCGGTGGCCTCGCAGGACTCGTACACGGCGTCCTCCGGCTTGTCCTTGAAGCCGCGGAACAGCTTGCCGTAGTAGTACGCCAGGGACTCGGACTGGGCGATGCCCTCGAACTCGTACCAGCGGTCGAAGTTCGCGCAGACGGCCTCGGCGTTGAACTCCGTGCCGTCGTGGAACGTGACGTCCTTCTTCAGGGTGAACTCGTAGGTCTTGCCGTCCTCCGAGGCCTCCCAGGACTCGGCGAGCAGCGGCTCCGGGTCCGCGGTGCCCTCCTTCACTCCCACGAGGCCCTCGAAGATCTGACGGGAGACGCGGAAGGACTCGCCGTCCGAGGCGAAGGCCGGGTCCAGGGTCTTGGGGTCAGAGGAGGCGGCGAAGATGAACGTACTGTCCACGTCTCCGCCGGAGCCGGAACCGCCGGCGTTGTCGTCACGCTTGGACTCGGCGCAGCCGGTCAGGACGAGGGCGGCGGACGCGGTGACGGCCGCGGCGGCCAGGAAACGGCGCTTGGGGGTGCGAGCGGGCATGGTGCCTCCAGGTCGGTGCGAGTGGTCCCCGGGTGACGCTCCTCACATACCGGGGTTGCCCGTGATCATACTCACACCCTGAGCGGACGGTGAAGGTCCCCGGCGTGTTACCGCAGTGTCGTCGCGCCCCGCCGGGGCGGCGAGGCCGCCCCGGCGATGCCGCGGAGGCCGTCCCGGGAAGGGTCAGGCCAGGACCACGCCGTCCGCCGCGCGCTCCCTGCGCAGCTCCTCCAGCACTCTCCGGACCTCCGCCGGGCGGTTGGTGGTGATCTCGGGGATGCCGTGCGCGGCCAGGAAGGCGACGTCCTCCAGCAGGTCCACCGTCCACACGCGCAGGCGCCGGCCGGCCGCGGTCCACGCCTTCACGTCCGCCAGGTGCCGGCGGACATAGGCCACGGACGGCCCGGCGAGCTGGGCCCTGCCGCCCCAGACGAGCGCCTCGTTGCCGGCGAGCGCGCGGTGCATGGCCGCCTTCACGGCCGCCCGGGTGACCGGGCCGCGGGCCAGGCGGGAGGCAGACGGCTCCGGGTCCACGTCCACGAGTGCGCAGAGGGCGTCCGGGCCGGTCATGGGGGCAAGGTGGCGCAGGGATCCGGGGTCGAAGGACATGAAGGACACCTGCACGCCGGCGAGCATGCCGGTCTCCGGGTCCCAGCCGTGGGCCACGAGCTCGGCGAGGACGCGCTCCTCCAGCTCGTGGCCGAACGGTGAGGGGTGCTTCAGCTCCACCGCCAGGCGCAGCGGCCGTCCGGCGGACAGGGCGATCTGGAGCAGGTCCGCGAACCGCAACAGCTGCTCCTCGGAACGGCCATACTCACCGGGCAGGTCCGCGGGGTGCCAGCCGTGCACGTCCAGGCGGCGCAGCTGGGCCAGGGTGTGGTCGGCGACCGCCCCGGCGCCGTCCGAGCAGCGGTCCACCGTGGGGTCGTGCCAGCACACCAACTCACGGTCCCGCGTGAGGCGGACGTCACACTCGAGGCCGTCCGCGCCCACCGCCAGGGCATGGAGGTAGGCGGCCCGGGTGTGCTCGGCGAAGTCTGCGGACGCGCCCCGATGGGCGATGACCAGCGGTGTCATGGCCCCGACCCTAGGGAGCGGACGTGACGGCGCGGTGAACTGCCGGCATGGTGCGGGCCACGGGCACCCGGACATCCGGCACAGACCTCCCCGGGCGTCCGGCACAGACAGCATCCGGCGGTGCTGGTTCAATGGTCGTCACCGCAGATCGCCGTCGTCCCGGGCCCAGTCCCACGACGACGGCCCGCACCGTCCCCGTCCCCCTCGCCGCCGCCTGTGGCCGGGGCAGACCGCCGACCCTCAGGAGCCCCTGCAGTGACCTCCTCCCCCGCCTCCGGCACCCCGGCCCTCGGCATGGCCGGGATGGACCCGGCCGTGGACGCCCGCGCCCGAGACCTGCGCCGCATGAAGGCCGTGGCCACGGGCCTGCTGGTGGTCCTGGCCGTGGTGTTCGTGGTGGCGTTCGTGCTCCAGGAGCAGCACCCGTGGCTCTCCTACGTCCGGGCCGCCGCCGAGGGCGGCATGGTGGGCGCGCTGGCGGACTGGTTCGCGGTGACCGCGCTGTTCCGGTACCCGATGGGCGTGCCCGTGCCGCACACCGCCCTGATCCCGCGGAAGAAGGACCAGCTCGGGGCGGCGCTGAAGGACTTCGTGCAGGAGAACTTCCTGGACTCGGACGTGGCCCGGGAGAAGGTGCAGGCGCTGCAGGTCTCCGCGCCGCTGGGCCGGTGGCTGCACACCGAGGAGAACGCCGCCCGGGTGGCCGTTCAGGTCTCGGCGGCCGCCCGCCAGGCGGTGTCCGCCGCGGACGACGAGGTCATCCAGGACCTGCTGGGCCAGCTGGTGCAGCGGCACATGGTGGAGCCGGACTGGTCCCCCACGCTCGCCGGCGTGCTGGAGGACGTGCTGGCCGGCCGTCACCATGACACGCTCGTGGACCTGGTGGTGGAGAACACCGGGGACTGGATCGCCGCCCACCCCGAGGTGTTCGTGGAGACCGTGAAGAAGCGGTCCCCGGAGTGGAGCCCGGAGCTGGTGGACCGGCTGCTGGCCGAACGCCTTCACGCCGAGCTGCTGAAGTACCTGGCGGGCGTGCGCCGGGACCGCGACCACGAGGCGCGCCGCTCCGTGGACCAGTGGCTGGCCCAGGTGGCCGAGCGCATGCGGACGGACCCGGACACCCGTGCGTCCGTGGAGCGGCTGAAGCGGAGCCTCTTCACGGACGAGCATCTGCGGGACTGGCTGCGCCGCGCCTGGAACGGGCTGTCCGAGTCCCTGCTCTCGGCGCTGGAGGACACCTCTTCGGACCTGCACCGGGCCCTGGTGGCCGGACTGCGGGACCTCGGCGGCCGTCTCGAGGAGGACCCGGCCGTGCGTGAGCGGGTGGACGCCCTGGCGCGTCAGGCCGCCGCCTCGGCGCTCACCGAGTACGGCCCGGAGCTGACCGGGGTGATCGAGGAGACCGTGCGGCGCTGGGACGGAGCGCAGACCGCCCGCACGCTCGAGCTCTTCGTGGGCAAGGACCTGCAGTTCATCCGCATCAACGGCTCCGTGGTGGGCGCCCTGGCCGGGCTCCTCATCCACGCCCTCGCCACGCTGCTGCTCTGAGCCACGTGACTCCTCCGAACGGACGACGTCTGACGGCCGACGGCTCGGAACGGACGAGGGGACGACGCACGGACCGGTGAGGGTCCGTCGTCGTCCCCCGTGCCGGCGGCGCCCCCCATCAGGGGAGGCGCCGCGGGGTGCGGGCCGTCAGCCCTTCCTTTCCTTGTCCTTGCCGCCGAAGAAGCGGTCCTTCAGGCCGTCGAAGAAGCCCTCGTCCTCCTCCGCGTCCGCGGCGGCGGGCCGGCCGTCCACCGGGGAGGCCACCGGGTTGCCGTCCAGGTCCACCTGGCCGGCGAGCTCCTTCTGGGTCTTCTCCTCCAGGGCGCGGAGCTCCTTCTCGTCCTCGTCCGGGTCGGTGGTGGGGTCGACCACCTCGCCCGGCAGGGTGGCGGGCACCGGGCCGAAGAGGGTCTGCGCGGACTTCACCACGGCCTTGCCCATCGCCCGGTTGCCGACGCCGCCGATCACGGCGCCCACACCGAACGGCACGGCGCGGCCCAGGAAGCCGGCACCCTGGCGGACGAGCATCTTCCGCATGAACTTCTTCTTCATCTGCTGGACCAGCAGCTCGGACATGCCGCCCTGGCCGCCGATCCCCATGAGGGCGGACAGGCCCGCGGCGTTCGCGGCGCCGCCAGGCATGGCGGAGCCACCGCGCTGGCCGCTGGCGAACTCACGGAGCAGCTTCTTGCCGTCGTCACCGAGCATGAGGGCCATGACGAGGGCCTCGGCACGCTGGGGGTCCTCGGTGGTGATGCCGTGCAGCTCGGCGATGGACTGCGCGTAGAGGGCGGTCGTCTCCATGAAGCCCACCACCGCGGCCGCGGAGAGGCCGAGGGCGGCCACCGTGCCGATGCCCGGGATGATCGCGGTGCCGCCCACCGCGGCGCCGGCGCCGGTCACGGCCAGCAGGTACTGGTCCGTCAGCCGGTCCGCGAGCTGTGCGGGGCCCTCGTCCGGGTTCTTTTTGTGCAGGCGGCGGATGTTGGCCAGCACGAGCGGGCGCTGGACCTTGATGGCCCGCTGCACGGCCTTCTGGAACCCGTCGGTCGGGTTGCCGTCCTTGTCGAATGCACTGTTCATCGCGACGTTCATCGCCTTCCCACCGGCGAGGCGTCCGAGCATCGAGTTCTTTGCCATGGCGGACACAGTAGCCCCAGGTCCGGGCGGCGCGAGAGGCCTGGGACGCGTTGTGCGCCCAGAGCGTGACGAACCCGCTCCCCGCGCGGCCGGCCTCCCGTCTCCGGGGGCGCCGCGCCGAGGCGTCGTGCCGGTCAGGAGGCGAGCACGTGCTCGAGGAAGATCTTCACGTCCCGGCCCATCTCCGGGCTGACGGAGTGCAGGATCCCCGGGTAGGTGCGGGCGGTCAGGCGAGTGTGCTCGTGCACCCAGACGTCCGTGTACGCGATCGCGCCGTCGTGGATCACCGGGTCGGCCGGGTCGCGGCCCCAGAAGAAGGGACGCGGGCCGGGGCCCTCCGGGGGCGAGTCGAGGGTCTCCAGGAGGGCGTCCTGGAGGACGAACCCGGCCAGCCCCACGCCGCAGGCGAAGGCCTCGGGGCGGACCCGGACGGCCGTCGTCGCCATGGCCATGCCCTGGGAGAAGCCGAGCACGGAGACGGAGCGGAAGCGGTGGCGGGTGACGGCCTCGTCCGCGAGGACGTCGTAGACGCGGTGGACGGCGGCGAGGACCTGGGAGAACTCGCCCTTCAGGCTCAGGTCCAGCAGGAACCAGCCCCAGGCGCCGGGGTCGTCCGGCAGGCCCTCGGTGGCGTTCGCGTCGATCTCCAGGCCGCCGCGCACGGCCAGGCCGGTGCAGCGCTCGGGGAGCATCGGGAAGAAGCGGGCTCCGGCGCGGCGCTCGTTCGTGCCGTAGCCGTGGAACACGAGCACCAGGTCGGTGCCGTCCCGCTCGGCCGCGGGACGGGACCAGAGGACATGGCTTCCGCTGGCGAGCCGCTCGGATGCGGGCAGGGTGGTCCCGGACATGATGCAATCGTAGCCGTGACGAAGCACACTTCCGCCCAGGCCACGGACGCGGCCGCGGAGGCGGCCCGGCCGCCGTACGAGAGATACACCGCGGCCCTGCGCCGCATGCAGAACGACCTGCCGCCGGCCCCGGTGGCCCTGCTGGACCTCACGGCGTTCTGCGCCAACGCCGCGGACATGACCCGCCGCGCCGCCGGCACCCCCATCCGGGTGGCCTCGAAGTCCCTGCGCATCCGCCGGGCGATCGAGACCGCCCTGGCCGAGCCCGGCTACTCCGGCGTCATGTCCTTCACCCTCGCCGAGGCCCTCTGGCTGCAGGAGTGCGGGCACACGGACCTGCTGGTGGCCTACCCCACCGTGGACCGCCAGGCCCTCAGCGCCTGGGTGCGCTCGGCCGAGGCCCGCAGGGAGATCACCGTGGTGGTGGACTCCGTGGAGCACCTCGAGCTGATCGAGGACATCCAATGGAGGGCCGGCCTGCACCCGGTGCAGTTCAGCGCTGAGATGCCGCCGCTGCGGATCTGCCTCGACCTGGACGCGGCCTGGCAGCCGACCGCCTTCACCTGGTTCCGCTTCGGCGCCCTCCGCTCGCCCGTGAAGACCGCCAAGCAGGCACGGGTGATGGCGGAGAAGATCATCGGCACCCCGGGCTGCGCGCTGGTGGGCGTGCTCGCCTACGAGGGCCAGGTGGCCGGTCTGCCCGAGGGCGGCGGCCCCCGATCCCTGGCGATCCGCGGCATCAAGGCCGCCTCCGTCCGGGACCTGTCCTCCCGCCGCGTGGAGATGGTGGCGGCGATCCGTGAGGTCGCCGAGCGCCACGGTGTGGAGCTGGAGTTCGTCAACGGCGGCGGCACCGGCTCCATCGAGACCACGGTGGGCGAGGGTGCGGTCACGGAGATCGGCGCCGGCTCCGGCCTGATGGGCCCGGCCAGCTTCGACGGCTTCATGGGATTCGACGTCCGGCCCGCGAGCTTCTTCATCTGCCCGGTGGCGCGCCGCACCGACCCCACGATCGTCACCGTCACCGGCGGCGGCTGGATCGCCTCCGGCGTCCCCGGACCGGACCGCTCCCCCACCGTGGCCTGGCCCGAGGGGCTGACGTATTCGGGCCAGGAGGGCGCCGGCGAGGTCCAGACCCCGCTGCGCGGCCCGGGCGCCCCGCGCCCTGAAGCTCGGCGACCCGGTGTTCTTCCGCCATGCCAAGGCCGGCGAGCCGGCCGAGCACCTGGCCGCCGTGGCCGTCTACAGCCAGGCGGACGACGAGATCGTGGACGTCTGGCCCACCTACCGCGGCGAGGGGAAGGTGTTCCTGTGAGCGGCCGGGCCTCCGGCCGGGGCACGACGACGGCCGCCTCCTCCCGCAACTGGGGCTCCTCCGAGACGTGGTCGCCCTCGGCGACCGTGCGTCCGGAGGGACTGGACGAGCTCGCCTCCGTGGTGGCGCAGACCGCCGCCCGCGGCGGCCGGGTGAAGCCGATCGGCGCGGGGCACTCTTTCTCCCCGATCGCGGCCACGGACGACGTGCAGCTGGACCTCGGTGCCCTGAGCGGGCTCACCCGGGTGGACCGGGATGCCGGGCGGGTGCGGGCCGGGCCGGGACCCACCTCTATGCGCTCGGTCCCCTGCTCGGCGCCCACGGCCTGGCCCTGGCGAACATGGGGGACATCGACCGGCAGACCGTGGGCGGGGCGATCAGCACCTCCACCCACGGCACCGGGCTGCGGTGCACGGGCTACGCCGGCATGGTCACCGGCCTGGAGCTCCTCACTGCGGACGGGACGCTGCGCTGGGTGGACGCCGCCCACGAGCCGGAGCTGTTCGAGGCGGCCCGGGTCAGCCTGGGCGCTCTCGGCGTGATCACCGAGGCGGAGTTCGCGGTCTGCGAGTCCTTCCTGCTGCGCGCCGAGGAGCAGGCCGAGCCGATCGAGGAGACGGTCGCCCGGTTCGAGGAGCGGTCGCGGGCGGCCGACCACCACGAGTTCTACTGGTTCCCGGGCACCGGCCTGGGCCTGACCAGGACCAACACCCGGATCCCCCTCGGCGCCGGCCTGGACCCGCTGCCTCCGCTGCGCACGAGGCTCATGGACGGGGTGCTGGCCAACGGCGTCTACGAGCTGATGTGCCGCCTGGGCGCGGCGGCCCCGCGGACCGTGGCCGCGCTGAACCGGCTCTCCTGCCGCGGCGTGGACCGGCGCACCTACACGGACGTGTCCTACAACGTGTTCGTGGCGGACCGCTCGGTGCGGTTCAAGGAGATGGAGTACGCGCTGCCCCTGGAGGCCTTCGAGCAGGCGTTCGAAGGGCTGCGTGAGATCAGCGCCGCCATGTTCCGGGACGGGCGCGGGGTGTCCTTCCCCGTGGAGGTCCGCACCGCAGCGGCGGACGACGTGTGGCTGTCCGCCGCCCACGGCCGCGAGTCCGTGTACATCGCCGTGCACCGCTACCACCGCGAGGACCCCACGGAATACTTCCGCGAGGTCGAGGACCTGTTCGTCTCCCTCGGCGGACGACCGCACTGGGGCAAGATGCACACCCGGGACGCCGCCTGGGCCGCTCAGGCCTACCCGCACCACGCGGACTGGTGCCGGGTGCGCGATGCCGTGGACCCACGGCGCGTGTTCACGAACCGGTACGTGGAGCGGCTCTTCGGGGCCTGAGGGACGGACCCGTGTCTATCCCAGGGCCGACGGCGCTGTTCCTCGCGTGGGCCACGCATGATCTGGAGGAGATCGTCGCCTTTCCCTCGACCAGCAGACGTCTCGCCCGGATCACCGGTTCCCCTGCCCTGGAGATGGGGGTCCGCGAGTCTGTGGTCGCCGTCGGAGGGATGGCCGTGGTGGTCGGAACGGCATGCCTGCGGGGTGCGCGCAGCAAGGGTGCCTCGCCCGCCTATCGGGCCGTGGTCGCGGGGTTGGAAGCGCACATCGCCACCCACCTGATGGCTTCGCTGTGCCTGCGCGCCTACACCGCCGGTGTCCTCACTGCCGTCCCGATATGGGTCTCGGGGTCCAGGCGGCGAAGCGCGACCTCGCCCACCGCGGCGTCACCCTGGAGCCAGGTGACTACCGTCGCGGCGCGGCATTGCTGATCCCCGCCGCCCTCATCTGTCAGGGTGCGGCACGGCTGACACGGTTCTTCCGCTGAGGCGGACGCACACGGCCGGCACCGGACCCCGTTCGAGAGGCCTCCCGTGCCTCCGCGTGCGGCACCTCACCGGTCCGGGTCTGACCTGTGACGACGCCCCTCACCGGGGCAGGTGAGGGGCCGTCTCCTGTGGGCCCTGCGGGGATCGAACCCGCGACCGGCGGATTAAAAGTCCGATGCTCTGCCAGCTGAGCTAAAGGCCCGTGCTCGGCCTCTCGACCGGGCCTGTCGAGTTTATCGCAGGGTGCCGGATCCGCCGGTGCCGTCCCTGACGCTGCCCGGGGATGGACGGCCCCGCGCTGTGGGGGCGGCCTGCGCACGGGCCCCGCCGGGCAGTACCGTGGAGGCGCCCGCACACACCCGGTGCGGGCACCCCGGAGAGGTGAGCGGCCGTCGTCGTGGGTCACCTCCGGATCCGCCGCACGCGAACGAGAGGAGCGCGAGATGGCAGTGCACCGTGCCGCCGGCCGCGGCGCCAGCTCGACCGCGTCCGGGCTGACGCGTCACCACCGGCCACGCCTGTCCACACCGGACGAGCTGACCCGGTTCGCCGGCGGCGAGGACCCCGCCGAGGTGGCCGCGGCGGCCTCCCGGCTCGCCCATGCCCTGGTCACGGGCGGGCAGACGGAACAGGACCCGGACGTCGTGGAGCGGCTGATCGGGCTGGTGGAGGAACTGGGCATCGCCACCGTGGCCGAGCTGTGGGCGGACGCCCCGCCGGTCTCCCTGGCCGGGGCGCTCTGGCGCCTGTACGCCCTGCATGAGGCGACCGCCCGGGACGGCGAGTCCTGGGCGGCCTGGTACCGCGCCGGACACGACGCCCATGTGGCCCGCGCCGTCGCCGGCGCGGTGGAGCCGCCGGGCCCGGAGGAGCTGCGCCGCCTGACCACCACGATCCTCACCGGCGCCTACCGGTCCGAGATCGACGTCGCGTTCGAGCGGGCCGCCGCCTACGCCCGCGTGGTGTCCCTGGGGCAGACCCACCACGCCGCGGACCTGGAGACCGCCGCCCCGGAGCACGCCGCGCGCCTCACCCGCCGCGCGGAACGCCTGCTGGCCACCGCGGAGGCGCTCGAATCCTCGGCTCGTGGCTGGCGCGCCGGATCGCTAGACTGATCTGCAGCGGTGCCGGGCTGCTGGTAACCCCGGGCTCCAACATTTGCCGCTGCGAGCGGCCTTCCGCCGAGAGGCGTTCCCGGTCCGGCACCGCGCCCCCTTGCACCTCCATCCCCGCACCCGACCGGCCCGCACGGACACGCAGCACCGAAGCGTCCCCCAGGGCGAGACCCGTCAGGAGAGGCCCCATGGCGAAGCGCCGGACCTGGCTGACCACCCGCGACACCCCCGCCCTGCTCCACATGGCGGACCTCGCCGGAACGCTCGGCCGTTCGGTCCACACCGTGGCCCAGTCGCCGGCCTCCGAGGGCCTCGCCCGGGATGCGGTGGACCGCGACCTCGCGGACCTGGACGCCTCGGCCTCCGCGTCCCTGATGTCCTTCCTCACCGCGCTGCGCAGCGCCTACGTCACGCCGCTGCCCCGTGAGGACCTGTACCTGCTGGCCTCCGGCATCCACCACGCCGTGCAGCGGGTGGTGGCCGCCGGCATCCTGGTGCACCACGGCCACATGGACGAGCTGCCGGCGGACGCCCTGGACATGCTGGAGACCATCGGCCGCCAGTCCGAGCTGCTCACCGAGGCCACCGGGCAGCTGCGGGACCTGGACGCCCTGGAGGAGACGTGGATCCAGCTCACCCGCGCCTCTCGCCGCACGGACCGCGTCCTGGTGCAGTGGCTGGCCTCGCTCGGCGAGGACCTGCTGCAGCGCGAGTTCAACCGGCAGCGGGAGGTCGCCTGGGCGCTGCAGTCCGCGATCGAGGCGCTGCGGGACGTGAACACCCACCTCGGCGCGATCCTCGTGCGCGAGTCCTGAGGGGCCGGCTGTGATCGTCGGCCTCGCCCTGACGTTCCTTGTCACCTGCGGCTTGGGCGTCCTCACCGGCTTCCGCGACGCCCCGAACTCCGTGGCCCTCGCGGTGCGCTTCCGCGCCCTGTCCCCGCGCATCGCCCTGCAGCTCACCGCCGCGATGAAGGCGTTGGGCGTGGTCTTCGGCACGGGCCTGATGACTCTCTACGCGGCGTTCTTCCTGCACCCGGAGACGAACGGCTGGCCGGGCCTGGTCACCACGAGCGTGGCGATCCTGGTGACGGTCGGCTGGGGTCTGCTGATGTGGTGGCACCGCATCCCCGGCTCCACCACCCACTCGCTGATCTCCAGCCTGTGGGGCACCACGCTCGCCGCCTACCTGGCCGTGGGCACGCACGAGGTGCACCGCATCGGCTCCCACGTGCAGTGGGAGCTGTTCGTGGGGCTGATCGTCTCCCCGCTGCTGGCCTGGGGCGTGGCCCGGCTGCTGACGCCTCCGGTGGTGCGCCTGGGCACCACCGGCTCCACGGTCCGGGTGCAGCACCGGGCCCGTCTGGCGCTGGCCGTGTCCACCTCCGCGTCGGCCTTCGGCCACGGCATGCAGACGGGTCAGCGGATGGGCATCCTGTGGGGCCTGGCGCTGGCGAGCGCCGGTGCGGTCGGCTTCGAGGCGCTCACGCCGGCCCAGCTGTGGACGTGTGCCGCGGTGTTCGCGCGGCGGTGGCCGCGGGCACGCTCGGCGGCGCGTGGCGC
>NZ_JBNFOB010000006.1:0-25864 GCF_057364565.1 Micrococcus sp. LASM2_SD2
GGGCCCAGGCGGGCGCGGCGGCGGGCTGCCTGCCTGCGCCTGCACGGCGGCGGCACGGAGCCGGTCGATCGAGTCGCGGTCCATGGAGATGTCCGCCCCGGGAAGCCGCCACTGGTAGCGGTACCCGAGCATGCGGATGGAGAAGATCAGCGTGGCGATGAAGAAGCCGGTCACCACGTTCAACGCACCCTGCAGGCCCACGGCTACGGACACCACGGCACCCACCATGGTGGGCATGGCGTACACGCCGCGCGGGTCGAACAGGGAGGGGACCTCGTTCGCCACGATGTCCCTCAGGATGCCGCCGCCGAGCGCCGTGACGGTCGCGATCACCACGCAGGCCACCGGATTCGCCCCGGTCTCCAGGGCGATCATCGCGCCGGTCACGGTGAACAGGGCCAGGCCGCCGGCGTCGAACATGGTGATGGTCAGGTTCAGCCGGTGCGGGGCGATCGCCTTCACATAGACCAACAGGGACACCAGCACCGGCGGCGCCAGGTAGACCGGGTTGTCCAGGGACGCCGGCAGCCCGCGGTCCAGGAGGACGTCACGGGTGACGCCTCCGCCCAGGCCGGCGAGCAGGGACAGGAACACCGAGCCCACGAAGTCGAAGTCCTTGCGGGCGGCCAGCAGGGCACCGGAGGTCGCGAAGAAGAACACGCCAACCAGGTCCAGGGCGGTCAGCAGCCACGGCACCTGGTCCAACGCATGCTGAAGCTGGTCCACTCACGTCCCCTTCCGGTCGTCCTCCGTGCGCTGCGCGCCCGCACGCAGAGGGCACGGTGCGGCGCCCTCGAAAGGCCAGGGTACGGGGCGGGGGAGGCCCGTGGGGGTCCGTGGTGGCCCGGCTCACTGGCCGGACGTCCCGCCCTCCGACTCCCTGCCGTGTGGGCCGTCCTGCCGGGCCTTCCCCGACCCCTCGGGCTCCTCGCCGGGGTCTCCGGGGACGGCGGGCAGGCTGCCGGTGCCCGGGCGGTCGCGCACGTCCTCGATCGGCGGGGCCTGGCCCGGGGTGAGCCGCTGCCGCTGATGGGTCCCGGTGATCTCGGCGCCCGGGGCGAGCCACTGCCGCTTCAGGGACACCAGGCGAAGCCCCAGCACGAGGGCC
This sequence comes from Micrococcus sp. LASM2_SD2, assembly GCF_057364565.1. Classification (NCBI taxonomy): domain Bacteria; kingdom Bacillati; phylum Actinomycetota; class Actinomycetes; order Micrococcales; family Micrococcaceae; genus Micrococcus; species Micrococcus sp. LASM2_SD2. Next base: position 1,109 of record NZ_JBNFOB010000006.1, read on the forward strand.
ATGATCGGCAGGGAGGACACCATGGTCAACCACTCCAGCCAGCCCAACACTGCGGTGGCGGCGGAACCGATCAGCGCAGGGATCGCGTACCAGCCGCGTCCGCCGAAGACCGCCGGCGGCTCCCCGGCTGCCACGTCTCGCATCATGCCGCCGCCGATCGACGTGGCCAGGCCCAGGAATGCCGCCGGCATCGGGTCCAGGCCGCCCAGCAGGGCGATCCGCGTCCCGAGGACGCAGTAGACCGAGAGGCCGATCGCATCGAACAGCATCACTGCGTTCTCATCCCGGCTCCGCCCCAGCAGCCGGAAGAACACCAGCGCCGTCGCGAGCATCGGCATCAGCAGGTACACCGGGTTCGTGAACGCGGAGGGCACCTCAGCGTTCACCACCAGGTCACGGATCACACCGCCGCCGATGCCCACCAGCAGCGCCAGCAGCAGCGACCCCACCAGGTCATAGCCCTTGCGCACCGCCAGCACCGCGCCCGAGACGGCGAAGAAGAACACGCCCACCAGGTCCACCACGGTGATCACCTGCTCCACCGCCTGGGCCACATCGCCAGAGGAGTCCACGGCGCTCGGGGCGTCCTGCTCGAGCTCGGACGGGTCACGCTGCACCGGCGCGGTCAGCAGCCAGGCGGTCAGGGCAGGGGACACCAGGGGCATGGGGAGGCCTTCTCACGAGTCGGTGGGGAGGTCGCCGCAGCCGGTGGGGGGGATGGACCACGACGACGGCCCCTCACCATATGGCCCATCACTCGCCCCTGGCAGGGGTTCACCGCCCCAGGAGGCGGTGGGATCCGTCACGGACAGGTGCGCCGAGGCGGAGGCGAGGCGGGCGGGGGAGGCGCGGGGCCGTCGTCGAGAAGCGGGCCGATGCGGTGCGCGGGCGGCCGGGGTCAGCTGCGCGGCGGGGTGACCGACATGGAGGTGGGGATGCGGTCGCGCTTGAAGGTGATGTCCTTGTAGCCGTGCGGCTGCGGCTTGCCGTCCTCGTCCAGGGAGACGAACACGATCTTGTCGATGGTCAGGATGACCTCGCCGGTGATGATGTTGCGGACCTTCGCGTGCATGGTCAGTGAGGTGCGGCCGAACTTCACGGCGCGCAGGCCCATCTCGATCATGTCGCCCTGCCGGGCGGAGGACACGAAGTTGATCTCCGAGATCAGCTTGGTCACCGAGCGCGGGTTGCCCATCTGGATGATCGCGTAGATAGCCGACTCCTCGTCGATCCAGCGCAGCAGCGACCCGCCGAACAGCGTGCCGTTCGCGTTGAGGTCCTCCGGCTTCACCCACTTGCGGGTGCGGAAGGTGATGTCCTCGTCGGCCAGGGCGGACGTGTGCGCGGGGGAGGAGGCGGAGGCGGGCTCGGGCGAGGTGGGCTGTTCGGCGGAGGTGGAGGGCTGCTCGGCGTTCATGGCGCCAGGGTAGTCTCCCGCGCCGATCGATCGGTCGGCATTTCATGGGTCGCGGCGCCGGCGGGACCGACGAAAATTCGCAGGACCGCCCCTGTCTGGTGCGGTTCTGTGAAAAATCGTCGGTCCTGTGGAGTGGGCTGGGGTGCGGTCGGGGCGACGTCCCCGGCACCCGGAACCCGGCACCCCTGCCCGCCCATGGCGGCCGGTCGCCCCTGCCCTGCGCACGACGACGGCCGGTCGCCTCGCGGGGAGGCGACCGGTCGTCGTCGGGAAGCCGGTGGGGACAGGCGGGGCGGGCCGAGCAGGAATGGCGAGCCCTTCTGCCCGGCCGCCCCGCAAGGATCAGGCCTTCGCCGGGCCGTGCTCCTTGGCCAGGTCCGCGGCGATGCCCACATAGGTGCCCGGGGTGAGGTCCAGGAGGCGCTTCTCGGCGGCCTCCGGCAGGCCCAGGCCCTGCACGAACTCGCGCATGCGCGGCCCGTCCACACGGTGGCCGCGGGTCAGCTCCTTCAGGCGCTCGTAGGGGTTGTCCATGCCGGCGGTGCCGTTGAGGGCCTCGGCGCGCATCACGGTCTGGATGGCCTCGCCGAGCACCTCCCAGTTGGTGTCCAGGTCCTCGGCGAGCACCGGCTCGGCGACCTTCAGCTGGCCCATGCCCTTGGTGACGTTGGACAGGGCGAGCACCGAGTGGCCGAGGGCCGTGCCGATGTTGCGCTGCGAGGTGGAGTCGGTGAGGTCGCGTTGCCAGCGGGACTCCACCAGGGTCGCCCCGAGCGAGTCGAGCAGCGCGCAGGAGAGCTCCAGGTTGGCCTCGGCGTTCTCGAAGCGGATCGGGTTCACCTTGTGCGGCATCGTGGAGGAGCCGGTGGCGCCGGCCACCGGGATCTGCGCGAAGTAGCCGATCGAGATGTAGGCCCACACGTCCACGCAGAAGCCGTGCAGGATGCGGTTGAAGCGGGCGACGTCCGCGTAGAGCTCGGCCTGCCAGTCGTGGGACTCGATCTGGGTGGTCAGCGGGTTCCAGGTCAGGCCCAGGTGCTCCACGAAGGTGCGGGCCACCTCCTGCCAGTCCGCGTCCGGGACGGCGGCCAGGTGCGCGGCGTAGGTGCCGGTGGCGCCGTTGATCTTGCCCAGGAACTCCTGGCCGGCCACGCGGGAGACCTGACGGCCCAGACGGTGCACGAACACCGCCATCTCCTTGCCCAGCGTGGTGGGGGTGGCGGGCTGGCCGTGGGTGCGGGACAGCATGGAGATGTCCGCGGCGGTGGCGGCCATGGCGGAGATCGCCTCGACGGCGGTGCGGGCGGCCGGCAGCCAGACCTGCTCGATCGCGTCCCGCACGCCCACCGCGTACGCGAGGTTGTTGATGTCCTCCGAGGTGCAGGCGAAGTGGACCAGCGCGGTCTTCTCACCCAGGCCGAGGGCCTCGAGACGGCGACCGATGAAGTACTCCACGGCCTTCACGTCATGCACGGTGACCTTCTCGATCTCCGCGAGCTCCGTGACCTCGTCCGGGCCGAAGTCCGTGACGACGGCGCGCAGGCCGGCCTTCTGCTCGTCCGTGAGCGGGGACAGGCCCGGCAGGACGGACTTCTCGGACAGGTGGATGAACCACTCCACCTCCACGTGGATGCGGTTGCGGTTCAGCGCCGCCTCGGAGAGGTGCTCGACGAGGGGCTCCACCGCCGAGCGGTAGCGGCCGTCCAGCGCACCGAGGGCGATGCCGGAGGGCCCCAGCGGGCGGCGGTCAGCGGTCAGGGAGGCAGGGGGCTGGGTGCTCATGCGGCCATTCTTCCACCCCGCGCGGGCGCGGGTGCGCGTGCACCGGTGCGGGGACGGGATGAGGTGGACGGGATCCCGCGGACGGGGATCAGTCCGCCTCGGTCACCGCGTCCAGGAGTTGCGTCAGCGTCCGGTGGGCCTCGTGCGCTGCGCCCAGGTGCTCGGGGGAGCCGGTGGGGTGCACGGTGTCCAGCTCGGCCACGGCCACCAGGTCGCCGCGCCGGACGGCGAGCCGGGTCTCGTTCTCCGCGGCCATCCTGCCCTCCAGCACGGTGCGGTGGGCGACGTCCTCGGAGCCCTCCTCGGACGGCAGGCGGGTGGTGCCGAGCGTCCGGTCCGGTTCGCACGCGGCGGTGGCCGCCCCGGCGGAGGCCTCGGCCACGGCGCGGGCAGACTCCACGGAGGGGGTGTCCACGAGCACGTAGGCGTGGCGCAGAAGGGCCTCGTCATCTCCACCGGTGTGGTCCCGGCCGGACTCGGGGACGGGCTCCTCGGTGAACGCCTCCACGGAGGAGACGGTGAGCCCGTCGAGCCCGCCCACCTGGTCCATGAGCGAGGCGCTGCGTTCGGTGCACTGCGCCGGGATCCCGTCCATCTCGCCGAGCTTCACGGCCAAGGCCGCATGCTGCAGGCCGCTCGGGGCGTCGGCATGCACCTCGGAGGGGTCCCGGCTGGAGCCCGCGGCCCCCTGCCGCTGCTCCGGGAGTTGGGGGACGGCATGCTCGGTGAGGGCCTGCCCCAGCCGTTCGCGGGACAGCTCTCCGGCATCTGGGCCGTCCGGATCCGCGGACTGCTGCTGCGGCTCCTCCGGGAGTCGGAGCGGGGTCGAGTCGTGCCGCTGATCGCCGGCGATCTCCGTCAGGGTCGCGTCCAGCGCCGCGGCCCTGGCAGCGCGGATCGACTCCACATCGATCTCCTCGCGGTCCTGCCGTCTCACCGCCACGCTCGCCCAGACCATCACGTTCCCGTCGGACATCGAATGGGCGAGAGTCCGGTAGCCCGAGTGGGACAGATCGGTCTCGATGACCCGCCGCCCCTCGTGCTCGACGACGCGGGAGCGAATCCGCTGCGGGTCGCAGACCACCTCGGACTCGGCCAGGAGCCACTCGAAGTCGTGCCGGTCCTGGGCGGTGGGGAAGACGTAGGCGGATGCGTGCGAGTCCACCGGGTCCACCCCGTCCAGCGGCGCCGGACCGTGCAGGGACAGGGTCGCCTTCTCCTCCGCCTCCTCCATGCGCCCCGGCTCTCGAGGCAGGACTCGAGGTCCGGGGCGGAGGCGGCGAAGATCTCGGCGTCCAGCTCCGCCGAGTCCTCCACCCGCTCTATCGGCTCGGTCTCAGGGCGTGGCATGCCGTCGAAGCCGGCGAGGAGGGCGTCCTTGAGCTCGTCCTCCGTGAGCTCGTGGTCCACGGAGCCGGCGATCGCCTGCTCCGGCCTGTCCTGTGCCCCGGACGGTGCGGTGTCCTGCTGGACGCAGCCGGTCAGGGCGAGGGCAGCGGTGAGGCCGAGGGTGGCGGAGAGGGCGAGACGGCGCATGTGCCCACGCTATCGATTCCTGTCCCGGCGCACAGACTCTGCCACGGCCGGCCTGCGGGGAATGCGCGCGTCCTGTGGTGCATGGGCGCGTTCCGCGGGCCTGCGCACCGCCTGCGGGCATGTGCGCACCGCGTGAGGTGCCTGCGCAGGACTCGCGTGGGGTGAGCCGAGGTGGAAGGCGGGCTGAGGCGCAGGGCGGGCCGGCATCCGGACCCGGCCGGCCGTCGTCGGGAAGAAGGGGGCCACTCGGCGCAGGACCGACGGAAATTTGGTGGATCGCCTCGGTCTGGTCCGATCCGCAGAAGAATCGTCGATCCCACGGACGGCCGGCCCGGCACCGCCCTCCCTGCCACCTCCGCCTCACACCTGCCCGCCCCCACGATCAGTGGCCGATGTCACTTCAGGGCTTGACGGGACTCACCCCGAGGGAGTTACCTAATGATCGTTCAGTAATTCTGGACAGACCTCGCGCGCCTGCCGCGCGAGCCCCACGTCCCTGACTGCACTGCGAGGCTCACCGTGACCGACCTGCACGCCCATCCCATCCTCGAGGGCGACGCCACGAGCGAGTGGATGGGGCTCCATGTGGAGCTCACCGAGAAGGACCACGCGGTGGTCCGCATGACCGTCCGCGAGGAGATGGTGAACGGCTTCGGCATCACCCACGGCGGCATGGTCTTCGCGTTCGCGGACTCCTGCTTTGCGCTGACCTGCAACGACCCGGACTCGGACGGCTCCACCATCACCGTGGCCTCGGGCGTGGACGTGAACTTCATGGCCCCTACGAAGGCCGGGCAGACCCTCGTCGCCGAGGGGAGGCTCGTCTCCCGCGCCGGCCGCTCCGGCGTCTATGACATCAGCGTCACCACGGAGGACGGCACGCTCGTCGCCGCCTTCCGTGGCCGCTCCCGCACCATCCCGAACCCTGCCGCCCGCTGAGGAGAGACCCATGATCGAGGCATCCATCCCGAACCCGTACACCCCGGCGCCGCTCCCGGCGAACCCGGCCGACCGCGGTCAGCGTGACCCGGAGGAGACCATGAGCCGGGACCAGATCGAGTCGCTCCAGTTCGAGCGCCTCCGCTGGACCCTGCACCACGCCTACGAGAACGTGCCGGCCTACAAGGAGCACTTCGACGCCCACGGCGTGCACCCCTCGGACTTCAAGGAGCTCGAGGACCTCGAGAAGTTCCCGTACACGGACAAGGAGTTCCTGCGGAAGAGCTACCCGTTCAAGGCGTTCGCCGCGCAGGGCCCGGAGCTGCGCCGCATCCACGCCTCCTCCGGCACCACCGGCCAGCCCACCGTGGTCGGCTACACGGACAAAGACATCGCCACCTGGGCCGGCCTGGTGGCCCGCGTGCTGCGCAACGCCGGCGTGAAGCCGGGCGACCGCGTGCACAACGCCTACGGCTACGGCCTGTTCACCGGCGGCCTCGGCGCCCACTACGGCGCTGAGCGCTGCGGCGCGGCCGTGATCCCGATGTCCGGCGGCCAGACCGAGAAGCAGGTCCAGCTGATCAAGGACTTCGAGCCCTCGGCGATCCTCTCCACGCCCACCTACCTGCTGACCATCGCGGACGGCTTCCGCAAGCTGGGCCTGGACCCCCGCGAGACCTCCCTGAAGACCGCGGTGCTCGGCGCCGAGCCGTGGACCGAGGAGATGCGCCGCGAGATCGAGCAGACCTTCGGCATCGACGCGCTGGACATCTACGGCCTGTCCGAGGTCATGGGCCCGGGCGTGGCGGGCGAGTCCGCGGCCACCAAGGACGGCTCCCACATCTACGAGGACCACTTCCGTCCGGAGATCATCGACCCGTTCACGGACGAGGTCATGGAGACCGGCCACCCGGGCGAGCTGGTGTTCACCTCCCTGACCAAGGAGGCGCTGCCGATCATCCGGTACCGCACCCACGACCTCACCCGTCTGCTCCCGGGCACGGACCTGCCGGGCCACCGTCGCATGGGCCGCATCACCGGCCGTTCGGACGACATGATCATCCTGCGCGGCGTGAACCTGTTCCCCTCGCAGATCGAGGAGCTGGCCCTCCAGGTCCCCACCCTGTCCCCGCACTTCACCCTCGAGATCACCCGTCCGAACCGCATGGACGAGATGGCCGTGAACATCGAGCGCCGCCCGGAGTGCTCCATGGAGGACGCGCAGAACGGCGCCCGCCAGCTGCAGAAGGAGATCAAGACGAGGATCGGCTCCTCCTGCACGATCAACGTGGTGGAGCCGGACACCCTGGTCCGCTCCTCCGGCAAGCTGCGCCGCGTCTACGACCACCGCAACGACAAGGGCTGATCCGCTCGGCCCTGTGCGGTCCGGACCGTCTCGCACGGCCCGTCCGGCCGGCCGCCTTGTCAGGACCGTCTCGCACGGCCCGTCCCAGGCGTCCCCGGTCGCCCACCCGTCGTCGCACCTGTGCGCGAAGGCCCCGTCCCGTCCACCGGGGCGGGGCCTTCCGCCTAGAGTGGGAACCCGACCCACAGGAGGACACCGTGAGCCCGCACCGCGACGCCGACGACGGCACTCACCCCGGCGAGCCCCTCACCGGGGTGTTCCCGGTGGTCTCCCGGCCGCGACCGTCGGAGACCGCCGCCGGCGGCCTGTCCGGCCCGGTGCGCCGGGGCCGTCCCGGCTACGACCGCGACACCCTGATGGCCGTGTGCGTGGACGTGTTCAACCGGCACGGCTACGACGCGACCTCCATGGGGATGCTCGCCAAGCGCCTGGGCATCTCGAAGTCCGCGATCTACCACCACGTGGAGTCCAAGGAGGCCATCCTCGAGCGGGCCCTGGACGACGCCCTGGGCGCCCTCGAGGCCGCCTTCGACGAGGTCGAGGCCGGTGAGGGCGGCTCCGGGGAGCGGGTGGAGGCCGCCGTCCGCGCCACCCTGCAGGCCCTGGCAGACCACATGCCGCAGGTGACACTGCTGCTGCGCCTGCGCGGCAACTCGGACGTGGAGCTGCGCGCCATGGAACGGCGCCGGACGATCACCCGCCGCCTCGGCGCCCTGCTGGAGGCCGGCCAGGCCGAGGGGTCCGTGCGGGACGACATCACCCCGCGCAACCTCGCCCGCCTCACCCTGGGCATGATCAACTCGATCGTGGACTGGTTCCGCCCGGACGGCACCCACACCGTGGAGGACATGGTCCACTCCGTCACCGGCGTGGTGCTGCAAGGCGTGCGCGGCTGACGCGCCCCACCCCTGATGCCCCGGGGCTGGACCTCTGCCCTGAGGCCTGGCCCGGTGCCGGCCCCGCCAGATTCAGCGCACCGGCCCCGCCAGGCTCAGCGCACCGGCTCGCCGAGCGCCTCGGCCATCAGGTCGACCGTCTTCGCCTGGGCGGCGAGGGCCTCCTCGGCGCCCGTGTCCGCACCCGAGACGGTGTCCACCACCTCGATCACTCGGGTGCCGTCCACGGCGAGGGTGCTCACGAAGGTCATGGCGCGGGTCTCGTCAGCGCTGACGGCCGTGTACCGGGTTCCCTGGCCCCAGTCGTGCTCGGTGACCTCCCCGCCCGGGCTGAGGCCGAGGGCTGGTTCGCCCGCACAGGCCTCGTTGCCGGCCACGGCCAGTGTGGCGTCCACGTTCTCCTGGGCCGCGGCGGCGTCGTCGTAGGTGAGGATGGAGATCCGGTAGGGCGCCTCCACCGCTGTGGGCATCGAGGGCGACGCCGTGGTGTCGACGGAGTGTGCCGCCATGGAGCCGTGGAGCCGGGTGCTGCGGACGTCCGAGGCCGCCGCGACCTCGTACTGGTGGACCACGGTCTCGCGGCAGGCCTCGTCCGCCATGGGGGTCATGTCCGCGTTGCCGAACATGTCGGCTGCCCGCTCCGCGTCGGCCTGCGCGTTCGCCACGGTGGTGTCCTCCACCCGGTCCACGGGGCGGCCCATGCCCTTCTCCGCGGCCTTCACCATGACCTGGGTGGTCTCGTCGGACGGCGGCTGAAGGTGGTCCGGCAGGGCGGACGCCGAGATCTCTGCGTCGGACGGGCCGGCCACCTCGGAGCCTCCATCTCCCGGTGCTCCGCTTCCCGACGACGGCGCCTCACCCGAGCCGGACGGGCTCGCCGACGCGTTGGCCGTGTTCTCCGACTCCTCGCCGGCCCCGTCGGTGTCCGCCGTCTGACAGGCGGTCAGCGTCAGCGCAGCCGCCAGCAACAGGGCGGAGCCGGCCAGGGGAGCGGAGCGACGGTGACGACGATAGGTGCGCATAGGTGTCAGTGTGCCAGATCACATACGGCCGTGCGGTGGCGGGACGGTGCCGGTTCGGCAACGGTTCCGTCACGGCGTCACGGCGTCGTCGTCGGCCGCCTGCGGACGCCCCCTCCAGGCACCGGCCCGCCGCCGTCCGCGTCCGGCGTCAGCCGTCCTGGGTGCCGGCGCGGAGGTCCTCCAGCAGGGCGATGTGGCGCGCCTTCACCTCCTCGGCCTGGTCGGCGCCCATGGCCGGGTGGTTGACCTCGTAGACGCGGGCGCCGTCCACGGCCAGGGTCTGCACCGTGCGCATACCGCCGTCCTCGAGGTTCCCGTGGACCAGGTGCTCCACGGTGCCCTCGCCCCATGTCTGCTGCTCCGACTGCTCGACCTCCGGGACGTCGAGCCCGGGCTCGCCCGTGCAGTGGGGGAGGGCCGCCTGGGCGACCGCCGCGTCGCGGACGGCGGCTGCACCCGCCGGGGAGGCGGCGTCCCACCGGTTCACGAACCAGGGCTCGACGGTGTCCATGTCCTCTGGCGTCCCGTTGACCTGCGTGTAGGCGACGTCCGCGGTGCGGTGGACGGCGTCGCGGGCGACGAGGTCTGCCACGCATGCGGCGGAGAAGTCGTCGCCGATGCGGGACTCCTCTGCAGTGATGGCCTCCTCGGCGGTGGTCTTCATCTCCGACGGAGTGCGGGTGACGGTGTCCGAGTGCGGACCGAGGTGCTCCTCGATCGCGGCGACCATGCCCGCCACGGCCTCCTCGTCCGGCGGGACGACCCCGGCGGCGTCCGTCGGGGTGCCGGACGAGCCCTCCGAGGACTCGCCCGACTCGGTCTCCGAGGGCGACGGCGAGGCGGACTCCACCGACTCGGAGGCCCCCGTGGACTGCGCGGCCGAGGACGTGGGCGTCGCCTCCGGCTCGGCGGGATCTGTGCCGCAGGCGGTCAGGGACAGGGCCGCGGTCAGCAGCAGGGCGGTGCCGGCCAGGGCAGGGACGCTGCGGGTGCGCGTCGTCGCATCCATGGAGTGCGTGTCCATAGGTCGGGAGGGTGCCACAACCGAGGACCCGGGGAAACAGACGACGCCCCTCGCCTGCGTCAGGCGAGGGGCCGTCGTCGGGGAAGGGGGCGGACGTCAGTCCGGCCCGGCGGAGGGGATCAGGCCTCCGGCTGCTCCTTCATGGGCCAGGTCTTGGTGACCAGGGTGAGCACGTCGTACTGGGCGCAGAGCTCGTCGTCCTGGTTGTGGAGCTGGCAGTCCCAGGCGACCTCGCCGTACTCGTCCGTGACGCGCGGGGTGATCCGCTTGGCGGTCAGGGTGACGCGGATGGAGTCGTCATAGGTCACGGGCGTGATGAAGCGCAGGTTCTCCAGGCCGTAGTTGGCCAGCACCGGGCCCGGATCCGGGGCCACGAACAGGCCGGCGGCCCAGGAGACCAGCAGGTAGCCGTGGGCCACACGACGCGGGAAGAACGGGTTGGCCGTGGCGGCCTCCTCGTCCGTGTGCGCGTAGAACTTGTCTCCGGTCTTCTCGGCGAACTCGGTGATGTCCTCCAGGGTGACCTTGCGCAGGCCGGAGGCGAACTGGTCGCCGACCTTCAGCTCCTCCAGGGACTTGTAGAACGGGTGCTTCTTAGCGCCGGACTCCACGTCCTCACGGGTGACGGTGTTCGCGGCGGCGCCCTGGTGCCACACGCCGGTGATGGCGGTGAGCAGGTCCGGGGAGCCCTGGACGGCGGTGCGCTGCATGTAGTGCTTCACGGCGCGGATGCCGCCGAGCTCCTCGCCGCCGCCGGCGCGGCCCGGCCGCCGTGGATCAGCACAGGCACGGGGGGCGCCGTGGCCGGTGGTGGTCTTCGCGGTCTGGCGGTTCAGGAAGTGCACGCGGCCGTGGTGGGCGCCGATGCCGGCGGCGAACGCACGGGCGGTCTCGCCGTCGTTGGTGGCCACGGAGGCCACCAGCGAGCCGGAACCCAGGGCGGCCAGCTCCACCGCGTCCTCGACGTCCGTGTAGCCGATCACCGAGGTCACCGGGCCGAAGGCCTCCACCGAGTGGACCTCGGGGGTGCGGGCGTCGTCGAAGGACAGAACGGTGGGGGCGAAGAACGCGCCGGCCTCCGCGTCCGCCGAGCCTGTGTCCGCGTCCGGGCCGCCGAGGCGGACCTTCGCGCCGGCGTCCACCAGGCGCTGCACGGCCTTGCGGACCTCGGACTGCTGCTCCTTGGAGGCCAGGGCGCCCATGGTGGTGCCCTCGGTGCGCGGATCGCCCAGGACCACCTTGGAGGACAGGCGTTCGGAGAGGGCCTCCACCACGGCATTCACGTGCGCCTGCGGGGCGATCACGCGGCGAACGGCGGTGCACTTCTGGCCGGCTTGACGGTCATCTCCTGGAAGACGATCTTCACGAACGCGTCGAACTCCGGGGTGCCCGGCGCGGCGTCCGGGCCCAGGATCGCGGCGTTCAGGGAGTCGGTCTCCGCGGTGAAGCGGACGCCGCCGTTGATCACGTTGTCATGGGTGCGCAGGGTCTGCGCGGTGCCGGCCGAGCCGGTGAAGGCCACGTGGTCGCGGTAGTCCAGGTGGTCCAGCAGGTCACGGGCGGAGCCGGAGATCAGCTGGATGGAGCCCTCCGGCAGGACACCGGACTCCACCATCAGGCGCACGCAGAGCTCGGTGACGTAGGCGGTGGGGGTGGCGGGCTTCACCACGGTCGGCACACCGGCCACGAAGGCCGGGGCGAACTTCTCGAGCATGCCCCACACCGGGAAGTTGAAGGCGTTGATCTGCACGGCCACGCCCGGGATGCGCTGGTAGATGTGCTCGCCGATGAACGAGCCGTCGCGGGAGAGCGGCTCCACGGCGCCGTCCACGATCACGTTCGAGTTCGGCAGCTCGCGGCGGCCCTTGCCGGAGAAGGTGAACAGGGTGCCCACACCGCCGTCCACGTCGAAGGCATGGTCGCGCTGGGTGGCGCCGGTGGCGAAGGAGAGGTCGTAGAGCTCCTGGATGCGGGAGTTCAGGTAGATCGCGAGCTCCTTGAGCTTGAGCGCGCGCTCGTGGATGGTCAGCTCGCCGAGGTTCCTCTGGCCCACGGTGCGGGCGTACTCGATGGCCTCGGCGGTGTCCAGGCCCTCGGTGGACACGTCCACCAGGTGCTCGCCGGTGTTGGCGTCCATGACGGCGGTCTTCTTGGACGGGTTCTCCGGGGCCCACCATCCTCCGCAGACGTAGCTGGGCAGGACGGTGGCGGTCTTCTCGGCGGTGGTGGTCACACTGACTCCTTCGTGAGGGCGGCGGTGATCGTGCGGCGGCGGGGGACACGGACGCGTCGGGGGCGGTCCTGTGGACCGGGTGGCCCCGTGGGCCGGGAGGCCCTGCGGACCGGGAGGCCCTGTGGACCGGGAGGCACTGTGCGGCGCCCGCGGCCCACCACCGCATGCCCGACCGATCGGTCGGTATTTGTCTCCACGCTACCGCAGAAGCGCGCCGCGGGGGAGTGGTGGGGCCTCGCGCGGGCGCGGCCGTCGTCATCATGTGACCCCGATCTCAGCTCCGCACAGGTCCTGGCTACAGTGCGGAGCACAGCCTGTCCCGCACCGCTGAGGGGCAGGACCCCCCACCTTCAGGAGAGACACCGTGTCCGACGCCGCACACGACAACGCTTCCACCACCCCGTCCGCGGCAGACGCCGCCGCAGACGCCGCCCCGGCCGCGGGCGCCGCCGCAGGCGCATCCACTCCCGCCCCGGGCTCCACTGCCACGCTGCCGCCGGCCGTCGCCGAGCAGGTCCGGCAGTGGCTGGACACCTTCGACCAGGACGCGGCCTGCGCCGCCGAGCTGCTCTGCGACCGCTACGAGCGGGACCGCGTGGCCTTTCGCTTCATCGCCGCGGACATGTCCACCGTGGACCTGACCTTCGGCGAGCTCTCGGACCGCTCGGCCTGCGTGGCCGCCGGTCTGGCCGCCCGCGGCGTGACGCAGGGCGACTGCATCCCGCTGATGATGGCCAAGCGCGAGGAGCTGGTCATCACGATGATGGCCGTGTGGCGGCTCGGCGCCGTCCACGTCCCGCTGTTCACCGCGTTCGCCACCGGTGCCGCGCAGATGCGCATCGAGGGCTCCGGCGCGAAGCTCGTGGTGGCCGAGCCGGACCAGGCGGAGAAGCTGACCTCCATCTCCGGCATCGAGATCGTCCGCACCGGCGAGGAGTGGGACGCGCTCGAGCAGCACGAGCCGCTCGCCGAGCCGGTGGCCGTGGGCGGCCACGGCACCCTGGCCCTGCTGTTCACCTCCGGGACCACGGGCAGGCCGAAGGGCGTGCCGGTGCCGCTGCGCGCCATGGCCGCCTTCTCGGACTACCTGCACTACTCGGTGGACGTGCGCGAGGACGACGTCTTCTGGAACGCCGCGGACCATGGATGGGCCTACGGCCTGTACTACGGGATCATGGGCACCCTCGCGCTCGGCCGCACCTCCCTGCAGTACCGCGGCGGCTTCTCCCCAGAGTCCATGGCGCAGGTCATCCGCGCCCAGGGGGTCACCAACTTCGCCGGCGCCCCCACCATGTACCGCGCGCTCGCCAAGTCCGGCCTGGTGGAGGGCCCGGACCAGGCGCTGAGCCTCCGCCGCGCCGCATCGGCGGGCGAGCCGCTGCCGCCGTCCATGGTGGCGTGGGGCCGTGAGGCCCTGGGCTGCGAGATCTGCGACCAGTACGGCCAGACCGAGCTGGGCATGGTCATCTGCAACAACGCGCACCCGGATGTGGCCCGTCCGGTGAAGCCGGGCTCCATGGGCCTGCCGATGCCGGGCATCACCGGCGGCATCGAGCACGGCCAGATCGCCCTGGACACCGCCGACTCGCCGATGTTCTGGTTCCCGGGCTACCTGGACTCCCCGGACAAGACCGCCACCCGGTTCAGCGAGGACCGCCGCTGGTACCTCACCGGGGACACCGGCCGGCAGGACGAGGACGGCTACTTCTTCTTCTCCTCCCGGGACGACGACGTCATCCTCGCCGCCGGCTACCGCATCGGCCCCTTCGACGTGGAGTCCGTGCTCATCCAGCACCCGCAGGTGCAGGAGGTGGCCGTCGTCGGGCGTCCGGACCCGGAGGGCATCCGCGGCGAGGTGGTGGAGGCGTTCGTGGTGCCCACCGGGACGGTGGAGAACCCGGACGTGCTGGAGGCCGAGCTGAAGGCCAAGGTCCGCGACGAGTACTCCAAGCACGCCTACCCGCGCCGCGTGCACATCGTGGAGGACCTGCCGAAGACCCCGTCCGGGAAGGTGCAGCGCTATAAGCTGCGCCAGGGCGAGCCGTCCTGAGCCGGTCGACCTGAGCGCGCGGGCACGCCTCCCATGGGGGCGGGCCCGCTCCGCCTCCGGCGGAACCGATGGGAGTCGTCCGGGCGGCCCGCCTATGCTGTGGGGCGGGCCCTTCCCGACGACGGCCCCTCACCTGCACCGTTTCCCTCACCTCTGCGAGGCCTCACCCATGCTGCGCACCATGTTCCACGCCAAGATCCACCGCGCCACCGTGACCCAGGCCGACCTGCACTACGTCGGCTCGGTGACGGTGGACCAGGACCTGCTGGACGCCGCCGGGATCCTGCCCGGCGAGCTCGTCTCGATCGTGGACGTCACCAACGGCGCCCGCCTGGAGACCTACACGATCCCCGGCGAGCGCGGCTCGGGCGTGCTCGGCATCAACGGGGCCGCGGCCCGGCTGATCCAGCCGGGCGACATCGTCATCCTCATCGCCTACGGCCAGATGGACGACGACGAGGCCCGCACCTTCACCCCCACCGTGGTGCACGTGGACGCGGACAACCGGATCGTCCAGCTCGGCCACGACCCCGCCGACGCGATCGTGGACGGCGTCTCCCGCCCGCCGCAGTCCCGCCCGTACTCCGAGGCTCAGGCCGAGCTGTGACCGCCGGGGTGCGCTGTGACCGGCTGCCCGCACTCCGACCGCTTCACTTCCCGTCCCGGTGAGGCCGATGCGCCCGCCCTCGAGCGCACGGTGGACGCCCAGGGGCGCGCCACCTGGCATGTCCGCTCCCTGGCCCTGGTGCGCGAGGTGCTGCGCCGCAGCGGCGAGGTGCACCAGTCCGGGTTCGCCTCCGAGGCCGTCCGCCAGTCCATGCCGCTGAAGCGGTGGCCGGTGCTCTGGGCGGACGGGGACGAGCACCGCGCCCAGCGCACCAAGGTGGCCCGCTACTTCGCGCCGAAGGTGGTGGACACCCGCTACCGGGAGCTCATCGAGACCCGTGCCGACACCTTCCTGGCCCGCCTGGACGCCGGTGTGCCCGTGGACCTGTCCGAGCTGACCCTGCACTTCGCCGCCCAGGTGGCCGCCCAGGTCATCGGCCTCACCGACTCGGACCAGGAGGCCATGGCGAACCGACTGGTCGGCTTCTTCGACCAGCCCGCCGCCGTCCTGGAGCCGGGTGCCGCCGGATGGCGCCGCCTGCTCTCCCTGCCCGCCGCGATCCCGGGCACGCTGGACCTGCTCCGCTTCCACCTCAAGGACGTGAGGCCGGCGCTGCGGACCCGCCGGGCCGTGCCGCGCGAGGACGTGCTCTCCCTCCTCATCGCCGAGGGGTACTCGGAGCTCGAGATCGTCATGGAGTGCGTCACCTACGCCGCCGCGGGCATGGTCACCACCCGCGAGTTCCTGCAGGTCTGCACCTGGCACCTGCTCACGGACGAGGCGCTGCGCGCCGAGTTCCTCGCCGCCGACTCCGCCGGCCGGCAGCGGATCCTCCACGAGCTGCTCCGGCTGGAACCGGTGGTCGGACACCTGCTCCGCCGCGCCGTCGTCGACGTCACCCTGACCACGGAGCAGGGCGAGGTGACGATCCCCGCCGGGTACGCGATCCGGGGCCTGGTGCTCCAGACCTCCCCGGCGGAGGCGACCCGCTCCTAGGCTGGAGACGAGGGCGGCGCATCCCGCAGCCGCTCCGCCCGTCACGAAGGAGCAGCACACGTGAAGACCCAGGACAAGGTCTTCGTCGTCACCGGAGCAGGCAACGGCATCGGACGTGAGGTGGCGCTGGAGCTGTTGCGCCGTGGGGCCTCCGTGGCCGGCGTGGACCTGCGCGAGGACGCCCTCGCCGAGACCGCCGCGCTCGCCGGCGTGGGAGACCGCTTCACCCGGCATGCCCTCGACATCACGGACCAGGACGCCGTTGACCTGCTGCCCGTTCAGGTCTCGGCCCAGCACGGCCACGTGGACGGCCTGCTGAACGTGGCCGGCATCATCCAGGAGTTCGTGCACTTCAAGCAGCTCGACCTGGACGAGATGCGCAAGGTCATGGACGTGAACTTCTGGGGCACCGTGTACATGGTCAAGGCATTCCTGCCGCACCTGACCGCCCGCCCCGAGGCGAGCCTGGTGAACGTCTCCTCCATGGGCGGCTTCCTGCCGGTGCCGGGCCAGACCGTCTACGGGGCCTCCAAGGCGGCGATGAAGCTGCTGACCGAGGGACTCTACGCCGAGCTGCGCGGCACCTCCGTGGCCGCCACGATCGTGTTCCCCGGGGCGATCGCCACGAACATCAGCGCGAACTCCGGCGTGCAGAGCCCGGGCGGGACGACGTCTCCCGAGGACGCGGCGAAGCAGGCGGAGTCCTCCAAGCTCAAGCCGATGCCCGCCCGGGAGGCCGCCGCGGTGATCGTGGAGCAGGCGGTGGAGAAGGGCCGCTACCGCGTGACGGTCGGCAAGGACGCCACCATGCTGGACCGCCTGGCCCGCATCGCCCCGCAGCGGGCCACCGACCTGATCGCCAAGAAGATGGCCTCCCTGGTGAAGTGAGCTGATGGCCGTGCAGTGGTCCAACGGGCCCTTCGAGGCCGTCGCCGAGCGGGTGCTCGTGGCCTGCTGCGAGCCCTGCGGCGTGAACGTGGGCCTCGTGGTGGGAGACGCCGCGGCCGTGCTGGTGGACGTCGGCACCCACCCGGACCAGGGTGCCGACCTCTACCGCTCCGCCGTGTGCCAGGCGGAGGAGACCGCCAGGCACCCCGTCCCGGTGCGCTGGGCCGTGCTCACCCATGACCACTACGACCACTGGTTCGGTCTGGCCGGCGTGCGCGCCGCGGCGGGAGAGCGGCTCCTGGCCGTCGCCCACGCCGCGTTCGGCCGCCGCCACGGGGTGGAAGAGAGTGCGAACACCCGCGTGCAGCGTCAGCTCGGGCTGACCGAGGTCCCGGTGCCGGATGTGCGGCTCGACTCCGCCCAGTGCCGGCCGGACGACCCGTGGACCCTCGACCTCGGCGGGGTGGGCGTACAGGTCGCCTGGCTGGGGGAGGCGCACACCCCGGACGACCTCGTGCTGCGGGTGGACGTGGCCGCCGGCGCCTCGCCCGCGGGATCACGGGTGACGCAGGGCAGGCATGGTGCAGATGGCGGCGTGGTGCATCCCGGCGCCGGGCGCCGGCCGGTCGTCTTCGCCGGGGACCTGGTGGAGGAGTCCGGGCCGCCCCAGGACGGGCCGGACTCGGACCTTCCCGGGTGGTCGGCGGCCCTGCGGAGGCTGCTGGAGTTCGGCGGGGAGGACGCGCTGTACATCCCCGGGCACGGCGCGCCGGTGGACGCCGCGTTCGTGCGGGCTCAGGGCGAGGAGATCGCGGCACGCGCCGGGGCCTGAGCACGCCCTTTCGTATGAAGATGTATGCATGTATTATGGGGGCATGACCCAGGACGTCCAGCGAGCCGCAGACCTGTTCAAGGTGCTGGCCTCGCCCGTGCGCGTGGCAGCGATGCTCCGCATGGACGGGCAGCCGTGCAGCGTCGGCGAGCTGGCCGACCACGTCGGGGTGACCCACACGCTGATGTCCCAGCACCTGCGGGTGCTACGCATGAGCGGGCTGGTGCGCTCCGAGCTGGACGGAAAGTCCCGCACCTACCACCTGACGGACGAGCACGTGGCCCACATCCTGCGTGACGCCGTCCACCACGCCGCCGAGGAGGCTCCCCATGGCAACTGACCACACCCAGCACGCCGTCCACACCGACCACGACCACACCCACGGGCCGGACTGCGGCCACGAGGCCGTGCAGCACGGCGACCACGTGGACTACAAGCACGACGGCCACCTGCACCACATCCACGGCGACCACGTGGACGAGTGCGACACCTGCTCCGCCGGCTGCTGCGGCGCCGACTGCAACTGCGCCACCTGCGAGTGCACCGACTGCACCTGCCCCACCTGCGAGCACGCCGCCTGACGCAGGCATCCAGCCGACCGACCGCGGCGTCCGCGCCGCCTCGCGTCGGGGCCGCCCCCATCCCCGTTCCGCCGCCCCACGGCGGATCCTGCGGACCCCGACACCGAGCACCCGAGCCCCTGAGGCTCCCGTGACATCCCCACCGTCACGCGACGGCCCCCTCACCGAGAAGGTGAGGGGGCCGTCGTCGTGGTGCCGGACCTCAGCGGCGGGAGGGACTCAGGTCGGGGTCAGGAGTAGTCGTAGAAGCCCTTGCCGGACTTGCGACCCAGCTCGCCGCGGGCGACCATGTCACGCATCAGCTGCGGGGGAGCGAAGCGCTCGCCCAGCTGGGACTCGAGGTACTCGGCGATGCCCAGGCGCACGTCCAGGCCCACGATGTCCGTGAGCGCCAGCGGGCCCACCGGGAACTTGTAGCCCAGCACCATGGCGTTGTCGATGTCCTCCGGGGAGGCCACGCCCTCCTCGACCATGCGGATGGCCTCGAGGGCGATCGCCACACCCAGGCGGGAGGAGGCGAAGCCCGGGGCGTCCTTCACCACGACCGGGGTCTTGCCCAGGCCCTTGACCCACTCGGAGGACAGGGCCTTCAGCTCGTCACCGGTCTTCGCGCCGATGACGACCTCCACCAGCTTCGAGGCCGGGACCGGGTTGAAGTAGTGCAGGCCGCAGAAGCGCTCCGGTCGCTGCAGATGGTTCGCCAGCTCGTCCACGGACAGGGAAGACGTGTTGGTGGCGAGCCAGGCGTCCTCGGCCAGGTGCCTCTCCACCTCGGTCAGGGACTCGATCTTCAGGTCCATGATCTCCGGGACGGCCTCCACGACCAGGCCGCAGCGGGCGAAGTCCGCCTTGTCCAGGGACACGGTCAGGCGCTCGGCCCAGACGTCCAGGTTGCCGTCGATCTTGCCGCGCTCGAGGGACTTGGCGAGGTCCGACTCGATGCGCTCCTTCGCGCCCTCCGCGGACTGCGCGTCGCGCTCGACGACGATCACCTCGTCCGCGCCGCAGATCAGGAAGGCGTGGGCGATGCCGGCGCCCATGCGGCCGCCGCCGAGCACGCCGACGACGGAGGGGACAGAGCCCTGGGTGGTGGTGTCAGTCATGGGGGTCCTCACTTCTTCTTGCGGTCCAGGAAGGCCTGCATGCGGTCGAACTTGGCCTCGGACTCGAACAGGATGGCCTGAGCGATCTCGTCCACGTGCGGGTGCGCCTCGCGCGGCATGTGGAACACGCGCTTGGAGATGCGCACCGCGAGCGGGTCGTTCTTGCCGATCCGGTCCGCCAGCGCATGCGCGCCGTCCATCAGGGCCTCGGGGTCGTGCAGCTCGGTCACCAGGTGCAGGGACAGGGCCTCCTGGGCGTCCAGGATGCGGCCGGCCAGCAGGATCTCCAGGGCGATCGGCTCGCCCACGAGCTCCTTCAGGCGCCACTGCGCGCCGGCGGCGGCCGTGATGCCCAGGCCGACCTCCGGCTGGCCGATCTTCACGGACTCGGTGGCGATGCGGAAGTCCGCGGCCCACGCGAGCTCGGCGCCGCCGCCCAGGGCGAAGCCGTCGATCGCGGCGATCACCGGCAGCGGCAGGCGGTGGATGCGGTCGAACAGCTGGGAGTTCACACCGCGCAGGGCGTCGTCCCGGCGGCGCTCCCGCAGCTGCGCGATGTCCGCGCCGGAGGCGAAGATGCCCTTGGTGCCGCCGCGCTTGCGGTCTTCCACCTGGGTACCGGTGATGATCAGCACGCGCGGAGTGCGCTCGAGCCAGCCGCAGAGGGCATGGAACTCGTCGATCATCGTCTGGTCGATCGCGTTCAGCACGGACGGGCGGTCCATGGCCGCGACGACCCGGTCCGGGCGGTCCTCGGTGGCCTCCAGGCGGAGGGCGGTGAAGGAGGAGGCGACGTCGGCGAGCCCGGGGAAGGCGCCGTCGTCGATCTTCTGGGTCTGCTCGGTCATGGCGGGCCTCAGAGCTTCTCGATCAGGGTGGCGGCGCCCTGGCCGACGCCCACGCACATGGTGGCCAGGCCCTTGTCCACGCCCTCGCGGTCCATGCGGTTCAGCAGGGTCACGATGAGGCGGGAGCCGGAGGAGCCCAGCGGGTGGCCGAGGGCGATCGCGCCGCCGTCGTTGTTGACGATCGACTCGTCCAGGCCGAGGCCGCGCATGCAGCCCAGCGACTGGGAGGCGAAGGCCTCGTTCAGCTCGACCGCGCCGATGTCGTCGATGGACCAGCCGGAGCGCTCCAGCGCCTTCTTCGTGGCCGGCACCGGGCCCAGGCCCATGATGTGCGGGGCCAGGCCGGCGGCGGTGGAGTCCACCACGCGGGCGCGCGACTTCAGGTTGTACTTCTCCGCGGCGCGCTCGGAGACCACCAGGATGGCGGAGGCGCCGTCGTTCAGGGAGGAGGAGTTGCCGGCGGTCACCACGCCGTTCTCCTTGATGATCGGGCGCAGCTTGCCCAGCACCTCCATGGTGGAGCCCGGGCGCGGTCCCTCATCGGTGTCCACCACGGTCTCGGCGCCCTTGCGGCCCTTCACGGTGACCGGGACGATCTCGTCCTTGAAGCGGCCGGCCTCGATCGCGGCGAGGGCGCGCTCGTGCGAGCGGACCGCGAACGCGTCCGCGTCCTCACGGGTGATGCCCTCGGTCTCCGCGACCTCCTCCGCGGTCTCGGGCATGGAGAAGATGAACTTGTCCCCGAACTCGCCCGAGGCGAAGCGCGGGTTCACGAAGCGCCAGCCGATGGCGGTGTCGAACTGGTCGCCCGGCTTGGCGAACGCGGTGGTCGGCTTGGCCTGCACCCACGGGGCGCGGGACATGGACTCCACGCCGCCGGCCACGACCACGTCCGCCATGCCGGAGCGCACCAGGGCGGTGGCCATGGCGATCGCGGACATGCCCGAGGCGCAGAGGCGGTTCACGGTGATGC
Source organism: Micrococcus sp. LASM2_SD2 (assembly GCF_057364565.1). NCBI lineage: Bacteria > Bacillati > Actinomycetota > Actinomycetes > Micrococcales > Micrococcaceae > Micrococcus > Micrococcus sp. LASM2_SD2. The sequence goes on from NZ_JBNFOB010000006.1 coordinate 22,202, forward strand.
CCGGGACGGTGTCCGGGAAGCCGGCCAGCAGCCACGCCATGCGAGCCACGTTGCGGTTCTCCTCGCCGGCGCCGTTGGCGTTGCCGAAGATGACCTCGTCCACGTCCGCCGGGTCGATGCCCGCGTCCTCCACGACCGTCTTGATGGTCAGCGCCGCCAGGTCGTCCGGACGGACCGAGGACAGGGCGCCGCCGTAGCGGCCGACGGGCGTGCGCTTGCCGCCGACGAGCAGGGCCTGGGACGGGGTGGCGAGAGTGGTCATGCGGGGATCTCCTTGGAGTGCGTGACGGGCGCGGTGCCGGTGGCCGGGGCCGTGCCAGGCACCTGCCCGGCGAATCTGGAATTACCGACCGGGCGTTCAGGTTCACCGTCCAGTATCCGTGCGGGCGGTGAGGGCGGTCAACATGTGTCGGCTTCGTGGGGTGGGGGAGGGCCTGCCGGTCTCGTCCTCCGGTCCGGGGGGGCGAGGAGAGTCGGCTGGGGCCGGGGCCTGGGCCCGGCCCTGGACCTGGGCCTGAGCCTGGGCCTGGCCTGGACCTGGACCTGGACCTGGGCCTGAGCCTGGGCCTGGCCTGGACCTGGACCTGGGCCTGACGCGACCGACGGTTCTTCACAGGACCTTCCTGAATCAGGCAGGTCCTGCGGAAAACCGTCGGTCCTCCTGCGAGGTCCGGCAGGATCGACCTGCGCCGCCCCGCAGGATCGACAAGAACCGCCGGATCGCCTCTGACAGGTCCGATCAGCCGAAGAATCGTCGATCCGGCCGCCGCGGCGGGGGCGGGGGGCACCACGCCTGCCTGGCACCGCACCCTCCGACCGCCTGGCACCGCCCCACCGCCCACCCCAGGTGACGCACGCCACATCCCACCTGCAAGACTGACCACAGACCGGACACCGCAGACATCCCCCGGCCGCTGCGCCGGACCCACACCGAAAGGGACACATCATGACCGAGAACGCCGCCCTCAGCTGCGCCGACCTCCTCGCCGCCGTCTCCGCCCCCGCAGGGCAGGGTGCCGAGATCAAGGACCCCGCCACCGGCGAGGTCCTCGGCCACGCACCCCAGTCCACTCCTGCGGACCTGAACGCCGCCGTCGAGCGGGCCCGCGCCGCGCAGAAGGACTGGGCCGCCCTCTCCCACGAGGAGCGCTCGGCGCACCTGAACAGGGCCGCGGATGCCATCGAGGCCTCCGCCGCCGGCCTGGCCGAGCTGCTCTCCCGGGAACAGGGCAAGCCGGTGAAGAACGGTCCGAACGCCGCGTTCGAGGTGGGCGGATGTGTGGCCTGGACCCGTGCCACCGCCGCGTTCCCGATCGAGCCGGAGACGCTCGTGGACGACGAGTCCGGCACCGCTGAGCTGCGCTGGGAGCCGATCGGCGTGGTCGGCGGCATCGGCCCGTGGAACTGGCCCATGATGATCTCGATCTGGCAGATCGCCCCGGCCCTGCGCATGGGCAACACCGTGGTGCTCAAGCCCTCCGAGTACACCCCGCTGTCCGTCCTCGCCCTGGTGCACGTGATGAACCGGGTCCTCCCCGAGGGCGTGCTGCAGGTCCTCGCCGGGGACGGAGAGCTCGGCAAGGCCTTCACCGTCCACGACGGCATCGACAAGATCACCTTCACCGGCTCCATCGAGACCGGCAAGGCGATCATGCGCTCGGCCGCGGAGGACCTGAAGCGCATCACCCTCGAGCTCGGCGGCAACGACGCCGGCATCGTGCTGGACGACGCGGACCCGAAGGCGATCGCCGAGGGTCTGTTCTGGGGCGCGTTCATCAACACCGGCCAGACCTGCGCCGCCCTGAAGCGCCTCTACGTCCCGGACTCCCTCTACGACCAGGTCTGCGAGGAGCTCACCGCCGTGGCGAAGGCCATGCCAATGGGCAACGGCCTCGAGGAGCAGAACGTGCTCGGGCCGCTGCAGAACCGCGCCCAGTACGAGATCGTGGCGAAGCTGGTGCAGGCCGCGAAGGACGGCGGCGGCCGCGTGCTGGTCGGCGGCGACCCGGACGAGTCCGCCCCGGGCCACTTCTACCCGACGACCCTCGTGGCGGACCTGGACAATGACAACCCGCTCGTGGCCGAGGAGCAGTTCGGCCCGGCGCTACCGATCATTCGCTACTCGGACCTGGACCAGGCGATCGAGTGGGCCAACGGCCTGGACGTGGGTCTGGGCTCCTCCGTGTGGTCCTCGGAGGTGGAGCGCGCCAAGGAGGTCGCCGCCCGGCTGCAGGCCGGCACCACCTGGATCAACAAGCACGGCGCCATCGACCCGCGCGTGCCGTTCGGCGGGGTGAAGGAGTCCGGCTTCGGCCTGGAGTTCGGTGTGGAGGGCCTGAAGCAGATGGCCCTGCCGAAGGTGATCTCCGTCTGAGCCGGATCCCGTCCGGCCAGGCGGGTCCCCTCCGCCTGTTCCCTGACCTGTCCGTCTGGGCCGGCGGCCGTCGTCGGGGCTCTCCGGCGGGGACGGGCGTGCCTCGTCCCCGCGGCGGCCGTCACCCGTGAGGTGGCGGCCGCCGCCGTGTCCGCTCCCGTCCGCCCTTCCCGACGACGGCTCCCCGCCTCCGCCTGTCCGCTCGCCGAGGACGGCGGCTCCCCGCCACGTCACCTCCCCGCCACGTCCCCTCGCCGCGTCGTGCATCCCGGGGCGCGCGGCATGTGACCGGGGTCTCGCTTAGGGTGGAGCGCAGGTTCCGGCGGGGGTCCGGGTCCGGAGGGGAGATCCATGACGTCCGTGCGCAGGGGACTGTGGGGCGCCGTGACCGCGCTGCTCGCCGCCGCGACCGCGGTGGTGGGCGTGACGGGCGTCTCCGTGGTGACGGCTGAGCCGCAGGAGCCCGTGCGCCTGGTGCTGGAGGAGCCCCTGCCGTACGGGATCACACAGAAGCGGGTGGACGCCCTGGTGGAGCAGGAGCCGGTCCGCTCGTGGGAGCCGATCACGGTGCGCGTCACAGACGAGTGGGTCGCCCGGCCCCGGGAGGAGGACCCGGAGCTCTCCGCCGAGGTACAGCTGTCCACGCAGCCGGAGCGGATGCCCGTGGACAGTACCGCTCCCGGCTACGACCCCTCCGCGCTGCCGGACGAGAGGTTCAACGGCGTGGTCCTGGACCCGCAGGTCTTCTCGGAGGAGCGGAACCACTCCTCCCTCATGGACCGCCCCTCGCTCCAGCTGCAGCAGGTGTTCGAGCGCAACCGGGACATGGGGCACTCCGCGGCCTCCGTGGTGGCGGTGGCGCGCACCGCCGGGGAGATGTCCTACTCCGGGCTGCCGCGGGAGCCGCTGCTGTGGATCGGCCTGACGGGTGCGCTCGGGGCCCTCACCTTGGCGCCGGCCTGCTGTGGGCCCGCGCGGTCCGTGCCGTCTCGGAGCTGCGCCGCCGCTTCCGCCTGGCCCGGGCCCGCATCGCCCGGGTGGTCATGGACCTGGAGGCCCTGGAGGTCTCCCTGCTCGCGGTGCCGGACGAGCGCCGGTCCCGGGACTCCGCACGGAACTGGGAGCTGCACTCCGCCCGCGCCCTGTACCTGCTGCGGATGGACGAGGGGCTCGAGTCCGCCCTGCGCCGTCCGAGCAGGGCCACGGCCGAGGACGTGGACCAGTACGCCGACGCCGCCGACCGTCTCGCCGCGGACGCCGCCGTGCTCTCCGGAGCCGTCCGAGGTGCA
>NZ_JBNFOB010000007.1:0-24112 GCF_057364565.1 Micrococcus sp. LASM2_SD2
GGCCTCGGCGTCCGCCACGGTCGGCGTCCGGGGCGAGGACCTCCGCGCGGAGCATGAGGTCGGCGAGGGCGATGCGGGCGGCTCGCCCCTGCCAGCGACCCGCGGCGATCGCCTCGCCCGCGCCACGGTACAGGCTCAGGCCGACCAGGACGGTGAGGGCGAGGACCCCGAGCCCGGGACGGGCGTCCGAGAGCAGGGGCAGGGCGACGGCACCGATGATCAGTGCGGCGGCGAGGATGCGGCCGGACCAGCCGGCGGCGACCGTCCCCGCGGACCGGGACCCGGTGGCCGCCCAGACGGCGGACTCCACCATCCGCCCGCCGTCCAGGGGCAGTCCGGCAGGGCGTTGAACGCGGCGAGCAGCAGGTTCGCGGTCGCGGCCATGGTCAGCAGCAGGGCGGTGACGGTGCCGGGCTCGACCGAGGTGCCGGCGGCGCCGGCCAGGCCCGCCAGCAGCAGGTTCGCCGCCGGGCCGGCCAGCGCCGTCAGGACGGAGCCGAGGGGACGGTCCACGGCGCGTGCGAACTGGGTGTGTCCTCCCCACAGGGACAGGGCGATCTCCTGGGGTCGGGAGCCGTGGGCCGCGCCGACCGCTGCGTGCGCCAGCTCGTGGACCAGCACCGAGACGGCCAGGACGAGCACGTAGCCGCCGGCCACCGCGTACGCGCGCCAGCCCAGCGTCGGGTCCGCCCGCTGCAGGGAGGGCCCGAAGAGGAGCAGGACGACGGCGGCGATCAGCAGCCAGGTCCAGCCGACGACGACCGGCACGCCGCCCAGGGTCCCGAGCCGCAGCCCGGACGCGGTGCGCCTCACAGGGCGTCCGCGCGGCGGTGGTCGGCGGCGTTCGGCTCCGCGGAGGAAGGCAGGACGGCGGTCAGGTCCGCGAGGGTGCGGCCGGAGAGGGTGTCCCACAGGACGGTGGCGGCGTCCTTCTCCAGCGGGAGTACGCTCGGCACGCCCACGGTGGTCAGGCCTGCGGCCATGGCCGCACGCACCCCCACGGGCGAGTCCTCGACCGCGAGGCAGCGGACGGGGTCGATCTCCGGGTGACGGTCGGTCAGGCGGGACAGGGCGAGGACGTAGGCCTCGGGGTCGGGCTTGCCACGGGAGACCTCGTCCCCGGTGACGGCCAGCTCCAGGACGCCGGCGGGCGCCGCGGCGAGCAGGGTGCGCGCCAGCGGGGCGTAGGACATGGTCACCAGGGCGCAGGGGACGCCCGCCTGTCCCAGCGCGGTGAGAAGGGCATGGGCGCCCGGTCGCCAGGGGGTGTCCGCGGCGACGCCGCGGGAGACCTCGGCCATGGTGACCGCGATGATCTCGTCCACGGGGCGGTCGAGGCCGGCCTCCTGCAGCCGACGGGCGCCGACGTCCAGGGGCTGGCCGACCAGCGAGGCCGCGAGCTCCTCGGACCAGGTGCCGCCGTGCGCGGCGACGAGCCGCCGCTGGACGCTGTTCCAGAGCGGCTCAGTGTCCACAAGGGTGCCGTCCATGTCCCAGAGGACGGCGTCCGGCAGGGCGTTCCGGTGGGAGGGGGAGGGCATGAACCCATCCTAGGTCAGCGTCCAGGGTCTAGGGTGGCGTCCATGAGTGAAGTGGAGCCCACCGAGAGGACGGACGACGAGCTCGGCCGCTGCGGGCCTACCTGACCGCCACGGTCCCCGCCGTGGAGTCCAGCGGCCGGGCGCCGCGCGTGATGCTGGTGGCCTTCGAGGGCTGGAACGACGCCGGCCAGGCCGCCACCGGGGCCCTGGCCATGCTCGTGCGCCAGTGGGAGGCCTTCGAGCGGGCGGACGTGTGCACCGGGGAGTACTACGACTTCCAGGTCACCCGTCCCATGGTCCGGCGCGATGCGGATGGGATGGGCACCATCGAGTGGCCAGCGATGCACGTCCACGAGGCGCTCCTGGACGGCGAGGGCCGGCCCGTTCCGGCGGAGGACTGCGTCGCTGACGGCCTCCAGGTCCTGCTCTGCACCGGGGTCGAGCCGAACGTCCGCTGGCGCGCCTTCACCCAGGAGCTCCTGCAGTTCGCGCGGGACGAGGGCGTGGACGCGCTGATCGTCGTCGGAGCTCTGCTCGCCGATGTGCCCCACACCCGTCCGTTGCCGGCTCGGGCCTCCTCCCCTATGGCGGACGTCCGGGTCGCGGTGGACGCGGACCGGCCGACCTACGAGGGGCCGACCGGCATCGTGGGCGTGGTGACGGACACCGCCGCGCGCAGCGGCCTGCCCACGATCTCCCTGTGGGGGACGGTCCCGCACTACGTCGCGCAGTCGCCCTCGCCCAAGACGCAGCTGTCCGTGGTCGAGGCGCTCGAGGAGCTGCTCGCCCTGTCCGTGGACACGGCCGAGCTGCAGGCCGACGCCGCGCTGTGGCGGCAGTCCGTGGACGAGGTCGCCCAGGACGACGCGGACATCGCCGCCTACGTCCAGCAGCTCGAGGAGGCGACCGACGCGCGGGAGCTGCCCGAGGCGTCCGGCGAGGCCATCGCCCGGGAGTTCGAGCGGTACCTGCGCGGCCGTCGTCGTTCCTGAGGCAGGGGGACCCGACGACGCCCTGAGACGCACGACGGCGGCCTCCCCGCCGGGAGGCGCGTCCTGGTGTGCCGTGGCGAGTCGGGCGAGGGTCAGCGCAGGCGAAGACCCAGCAGCGCGTCGGTGACATCGGCGACGTCCACCGGGGCACCTCCGACGGGCTCGGCGGCGGACAGGGGGCGTCCGTTCGCCCAGTCGTCCAGCGCACGCAGCGCGGCGGGGGCGTCCAGGTCCTCGGAGAGCGCCGCGACGACCGCGGAGTGCACCGCGGTCCCGTCCCGGCGCGAATCCTCGGCCAGAGCGGCACGCCAGACGGCCACGCGTTCCTGGGCACGGGCCAGCACGTCCTCGGACCACTCCCAGTCGGAGCGGTAGTGGTGGTCCAGCAGTGCAGCACGGACGGCCACGGGCTCGACGCCGCGGGCGGTCAGCCGCGAGACGAGCTCGAGGTTGCCCAGCGACTTGGACATCTTCTGCCCGTCGAGGGCGACCATCCCCGAGTGCAGGTAGGTGTGGGCCAGGTCTCGCCCGTCGATCCCCGTGGCGTGGGCAGCGGAGAACTCGTGGTGCGGGAAGCGCAGGTCCGACCCTCCGGCCTGCACCGTGAAGGGCGCCGGCAGGGTCTGCCGGGCGATCACCGAGCACTCGATGTGCCATCCGGGGCGGCCGGCCCCCAGGGTGCCGCCGTCCCAGACGGGCTCAGCCTCGCGGTGCACCCGCCAGAGCAGCGGATCCAGGGGGTCTCGCTTGCCCGGACGCCGCGGATCCCCGCCGCGCTCCGGGAAGATCTCGGCCATCTCGGCGTCCGTATGGGCTCCGATCGATCCCAGGGTCCACCCGGTGGCCCGCTCGGCGGCACGCGTGTCGAAGTAGACGTCCCCGTCCGGCTCCCCGTCCTGGCCGGGCACCGTGTACCCGAGGCCGGCGGCCACGAGGGCCTCGACGCCGGCGACCACCGCCGGGACGGTCTCGGAGACGCCGAGGTAGTGGTGCGGGGGCAGGACGTTGAGGGCGGTCATGTCCGAACGGAACAGGTCGGTCTGGTCCCCGGCGAGCCGCTGCCAGTCCACGCCCGTGGCCGCCGCGCGCTCCAGAAGGGGGTCGTCCACGTCCGTGACGTTCTGCGTGTAGGAGACGCGAAGTCCGGCGCCGAGCCAGTAGCGATGCAGCAGGTCGAAGGCCACATACGTGTTGGCGTGGCCGAGGTGCGTCGCGTCGTAGGGCGTGATCCCGCAGACGTACAGCGAGGCCGAGTCCGCGGGATTCCCCGGCCTGCGCAGGGCACCGGTGGACGTGTCGTGCACCCGGAGGGTGTCCGGATGGGCCGGGAGCGCGGGCGGGGCGGGGACGGACCAGGACTGCATGGTGTCCTTTCGAGCCGGAGACATGGGGGTGACGTGTGGCGGGTCGGGCCTGTGGCCGGGACGGCGACGGCGCCCGTCGGCATGGGGCCGGCGCCGTCCGCGGCGTCAGGCGGTGATCAGGCCGGTACCGAGCATCACGTAGAGGCCGAGGCCGAGGGCGATGCGGTACCAGACGAACGGCATGAAGGAGTTCTGCGTGATGAAGCGCATCAGCCAGGCGATCACGGCGTAGCCGACGACGAAGGCGATGAGCGTGGCCAGCATCGTCTCCCCCATGCCGTAGGGGCGCCGCGGCCGGGTCGCCGATCGACTTGAACAGCTTGTAGAACCCGGAGGCGAACACGGCCGGGACCGCCAGCAGGAAGGCGTAGCGGGCGGCCGCCTCACGCCTGTAGCCGAGCGCCAGGCCCATGGTGATGGTGCCGCCCGAGCGGGAGACGCCCGGGATCAGCGCCAGGGCCTGCGCGAAGCCGTAGAGGACGCCGTCCCGCACGGTGAGCCGCTCCAGGGGCTTGACCTGCCGACCGAAGCGGTCGGCGAGGGCGAGGAGGATCGCGAAGACGATCAGCATGGTAGCGGTGACCCACAGGGAGCGGAACTCGGTGTCGATCCAGTCCTCCAGCAGGAGGCCGAGGATCGCGATCGGCAGCGAGCCGAGGATGATCAGCCAGCCCATGCGGACGTCCGGGTCGGAGGCAGGGACCTTGCGGGCCAGGGAGCGGCACCACCGCGCGATGATGCGCGTGATGTCCTTCCAGAAGTAAATGAGCACCGCCAGCTCGGTGCCGATCTGCGTGATCGCGGTGAAGGCCGCCCCGGGATCCGCCGCCGAGGGCAGGAACTCGCCCACGATGCGCAGGTGCGCCGAGGACGAGACCGGAAGGAACTCCGTGAGGCCCTGCACGAGGCCCAGAATGACTGCTTCGATCCAACTCACGCGGTCACTCTACGGCACACCCCCGGCGGCGGAGCGGGGGCGACGCACGGGTGTGAACACCCTCTCAGCGGGCCGGGGCGGGAGCCGGAGGTCAGTCCTCCGCGTCCTCGAAGTCGCCGTCCTCCGCCTCCTCGTCCTCGAAGACCTCGAGCGGGGTGACCTCGCCGGTGACGGCATAGAGGGCGTCCTCGTAGGCCTCGAACGCGTCCGCGATCGAGAAGAAGGCGGCCTCGACCGCCGGGTCGTCCTCTCCGCGGCTGTTCTGGGCGGCGACGAGGTGCTCGTTGAAGGCGGCGACGAGGGCCTCCAGGGCCATGCGCGGATCAGTGCTCATGCGCTCACCGTACCCCTGTCCCGGCGGCGTCGGCCAGCCCCGCCTCCCGCGCGGACACGTCGCACGTCAGTCGCCGATCGGACGGGGCTCGAGCATCCTGTCCAGGACCCGGCAGCCGAACTCGAGCGCATCGATCGGGACCCGCTCGTCGATCCCGTGGAAGAGGGAGGTGAAAGCGAGGTCAGGGGGCAGGCGCAGCGGCGAGAAGCCGTAGCCGGCGATGTCCAGCCGGGACAGGTGCTTGTTGTCCGTGCCGCCGCCGAGCATGAAGGGCAGGACCTCGGCCTCCGGGTCCTCCTGACGCAGGGCGGAGACCATCAGCTCGACGAGGTCCCCGGAGAAGGGCGTCTCCAGGCCGATGTCGCGGTGCTCGTGCTCCACGGCCACTTTGTCCCCCGCCAGGGCGCGGAGGACCTCCAACGCGTCCTCCTCCGAGCCCGGCAGGGTGCGCATGTCCACCGTGCCGGTGGCCGTGGACGGGATGACGTTGTGCTTGTAGCCACCGCCGAGGCCCGTGGGGTTGGAGGAGGTGCGCAGGGTGCCGGCCACCCAGTCCTTGGCGTGGCCGAGGGCCTCGAGCTGTGGGCCCGGGTCGGCCTCGTCGAACTCCGTGCCCGTCAGCTCCGCGACCGTCTCGAGCAGCTGGCGGGTGGTCTTGGTGTACTCCAGCGGCCACTCGTGGGTGCCGATGCGCTGCATGGCCGCGGCAGGTGGGTGACGGCGTTGTCCGGGTGCGGCGCCGAGCCGTGCCCCGGGCGGTCCACGGATGTCAGATTGAGCCAGTGGATGCCCTTCTCCGCGGTCTGCACCAGGTAGGCGCGGGTGCCGGCGATCTCGGTGGAGAAGCCGCCGACCTCGCTGACGGCGTCCGTGCAGCCGGCGAAGACCTCCGGGTGCTCGGAGACCACGTGCCCGGCGCCGTAGACGCCGCCGGCCTCCTCATCGGCGAAAAACGCCACGGTGAGCGGCCGGCGCGGGCGCCGGCCGGTGCGGGCCAGGTGTAGCAGCGTGGACAGGATCATGGCGTCCATGCCCTTCATGTCCACGGCGCCGCGGCCCCAGATCATGCCGTCCTTCACCTCGGCGCCGAACGGATCGACGCTCCACTCCGCGGCCTCGGCGGGGACCACGTCGGTGTGGCCGTGAAGGATGAGTCCGGGCGCGTCCTCCTGCCAGCCCGGCAGATGGCCGACCACGGACACGCGCCCCGGTGCGGACTCGAACAGGCGCGGCTCCATGCCGGCCGCGCGCATCAGCTCCGCGCATAGGTCTGCGGCCTCGGGCTCGCCGACGGAGACGTTGCCGCCGCGATTCGTGGTGTCGATGCGGATGAGGTCCCGGCAGATCGGGACCACGTCGCGGTGCGGGCCCTCCTCCCCCGCCGTGGCGTGGACGCCCTGGTCCGGGGTGTGCGCGGTGCTCGTGTGCTCGGGCTGCTTCTCGTGGTGGGACATGCCTGCCAGGCTAGCGCCGCCCCGCCGCGACGCCGATGTCCGAACGGCGTGGAGACGATCGGACGGACCTACCACGACCTCCGTTTTGGCACTCCCGATCCGCCCGTGGTACTGTTCTCTAGTTGCCCGCGCAGGGCACCGCGGATCGGCCACGGCCGAAACCCGGATCGATGAGCGCGAGTGGCGGAATTGGTAGACGCGCAGCGTTGAGGTCGCTGTGTCCGATAAGGACGTGGGGGTTCAAGTCCCCCCTCGCGCACCGGGGCCGTTTGTAAGACGGCCAAGGAACGGTTTGTACGTTCCAACCCGGAAGCCCCCGGGAGCCTCGGAAGAGACTCCCGGGGGCTTCTTCGTGCCCCGACGGCGGGGCCGGACAGGACCGATGCCGCCCCGGAGCGCTCAGGAAGGCTCCCGGGGGCATGGAAAGACCCCCGCGGGTCTGCTCTAGGGCAGGCTCCCGCGGGGGTCTGGGTGTGTCCACGTCGTCCCGTGGTGGCGGCTCGTCGGTCAGGCGGTCTCCCGCCTCTCAGGGGGCAACCCCCCTGGTGGCGTGTACGCGGGCCCGAACTCGTCGGCCCGGGTGAACCCGGCCGTACGCTCGCGGCGGCGGGCACGCTTCACCGGCGCCGAGGACAGCGACGTGACGCCGACCTGCTCGTGGAGCCAGGCGATGATCTTCCGCGTGTTCGTGGCGGCAACCATCACGGCCAGGGAGACGATCTGCGCGGCGAACCCGCGGCGCGGACGCATCTGCGTGTCGTCGATGGGCATGTGGGCGCCGTTCTTGAGGGAGGCGTTCAGGGACTCCACCATCTGGCGGCCGCCGGTGTAGTGCTCCTGCCACTTCTCGGACTTGTACGGGTACTCCTGGGCGTACTTCTCACCCGTCAGGGGGCTGATCTTCATGGACTGCTGTTCGCACACCTGCGGGGCGGGCTTCACCAGCAGGGGGAGCATGATGCGGCCCTTGGGCTTGTCCGCGGCCTTCGGGTGCTCCTTCCGGCGCGGGCAGGACACGGTCGCGGACGGGCCCACGGCCGGGCACGCGTACCGGGCCACACCCTCAGCGTCGGGGCGCTCCTTGAGGTGGAGTTCGTACTGCTTGCGCTGTTCGATGCGCTTCTTGTAGGTCTCATAGTCGATCCACTCGGGGTCGCTCTCCTTGCGGAGCATGCGGTCCTTCGTGGCGTTCACCAGCGGGGCGGGCATGGACGGGCAGTACCAGCGGCCCTCCACCTGGATCGCGCCACCGTAGGAGGCGGTCTGGCCCATGCCGTGCTCCTCGGCCCGGTAGTCGAACACGAGCCGGTAGCCGCGGGCCCGCAGGGGGCGGGCCAGTTCGGCGGGCTTGGTGCCGGGCAGGTACGCGCGGTCGGTGACGACGTGCCCCACGGGCATGTTGTTCCGCTTGAGGTGCTCGACCATGCGCAGGGCGTTCTCCGGCAGACGCGCCGACGGGGTGTCCAAGGAGACGGCCAGCACGATGCCGGGCACGTCCTTGCCGTACGAGACAGCCGTGTGAGCCTCCCGGCCCCACCCGACGAAGTCCTGGGTGCGCTGGTACTTGGCGCGGGCGGCGGGCAGTTCGCTGGGGCCCGCGTGGTTGCCGTCGCGCTTGTACCAGCCCGCGAACGGGTCGGACGAGCGGTAGTGCACGGCATCGGACGCAGACGACTTCGGCTTGGTGTTGCCGTTGTACGCCGGGGACTTCACGAACGTGGCGTCCATGGCGATGTCACCCTTGTACGCGCGGCGCACCTGACGGGGCAGGAGCATCCACGTCCCGTACAGCAGGGCGTTCGCCATCGTGTGCGCCCGCTCGCGCTTGACCGCGTTCTCCTCGACCACCCAGGCCGCCTTGACCTGGTCGCACTCCTGGACGGTGAGACGACGGTAGAGGGAGGCCGGTTCGGGGTCGATCAGGGGGAGCAGGCGCCGGTACGAGTGGTAGGCCCGGTGGTAGGCGGCCTTCTCCGACCAGGTGCGGCGGGCCGGGTCGATGCCCAGGGCGGCCAGCGTCTCGTCACTGGCCTCGATCAGGACCTCCCCGACCTCCTGGAACAGCGGGGCACGCCGGGACAGGGCCAGGAGCAGAAGGAGCGCCAGGACGTTGACCTCGGTCAGCCACGGCTTCGGACCCGGGCGGTTCCCCTGTCCGTCCTCAGCCTGCCAGGTGGCGATGAGGTCGGCCAGGCCCGCGTGCTCCATGATGTGCGCCGCCGTCTGGGCGTTGCGGAGCATGGTGAACTCGCCACGGACGGCGCCCTCGTTCGGGGCGAAGTCCATGTCGTACAGCCCAGCCAGGGACTGGTTGTCCCTGGTTGGTGCCGAGTTCGGGAAGGTGCGGGCCATGGTCCTCAGTCCTCAGAGCCCTGCCTTGGCTCGGCGCAGGTACGCGCGGGCCTCGTCGTGGGAGGGCTGGGGCACGTAGCGCAGGACCTTCTCGATGGTGCGGAAGGTCTCCAGCCCGGCGGCGAACGCCAGCGGCCCCAGCGGGGTGCCCGCAGTGATGTGGTGCACCAGCCAGGTGTTGCGCAGGCGGGCGACCTCCACGGTGACCCCGTGCTCGGGCAGGGTGCGCTTGAGAAAGTTCGCCAGCCAGTTCTTGTTCATCCCCGTGCGGGACGGGCCGAGCGCCCAGTCGTCCAGGCCGCGGGCGGCCAGCACGTTGATGAGGGGCTCTTCCCAGGCGGCGAGCACGGGCACGTCACGCTCGGCCCCGGGGCGGGTCACGTGGATCACGACACCGTGGTCGTCGGCGTCGATGTGCTCAACCCGCAGGCTCATCATGTCCGCGGACCCCAGCCCGGCGCCCAGGCCGAGGGCGAGGATCGTGTGGCAGTCCAGGCGCCGCTGGGCGGTGGTCTGGCCGACGGCCCAGGACCGCAGGGCCCTCTGCTCGAACGCGGAGTAGGGGCGGGCCGGGGCGTCCTTGTGGTGCGGGTACAGGCGGGTCACCCGCTCGTCGTCGGGCAGGACGGCCTCGGCGGCGCGCAGGAGGAAGGAGCGGCGGGTGGCGCGGGACCCGGGGCCCAGGGTCGGGGTTCCGTGAGCGATGTAGTCCTCGATCACGTCGCGGTGGAACACCACGGAGCGGTCCAGGGGCAGACAGGCGGCGTCGGTGACCCAGTGGACGTGGTGGGCGATAGCGCCCATGAGGTCGCGGGTGTTGAAGCGGTTGTCGTGGTGGGCCTGGGTGTCGACGGCGACGGCGCGGGTGAAGTCGGCGATGCGGTTCCAGGCCGGTGCGGGGATGGTGGCGGGGCGGTAGTCGGTGATCTCCAGGGCGGTGCTCCTCGGCACGCAGGGCGAACTATCGTTGTTACGATAGCACCCGCAAGGCACCCCGAAAGCCCAAGCCCCACAAGGGTTTCCCGCTACCCTGAACCCGTGGGACGACGCGCACGGCTCAAGCCGAACCAGGTCAGCGACCGCTGGCCCAACGTCCCCGTCGACGACCCCGTCCACGAGGCCCTCCGCCGCTACGTCCGCAACCTCACCGAGGCCATCGGCGACACCTCCATCAAGGCCGCCGCGGAGCGCACCCAGGTCAACTACTCGACCCTGTACGCCATCCTCAAGGGCGAGACCTGGCCGGACGCCATCACGGTGGCGCGGACCGAAGAAGGGCTCCAAGCGCGGCTCTGGGAGGGGCCCGCCTCCCTGCCGGAAGACTGACCGCGTCAGAGCCGTGAGCGGTTCGCGGTGGTTGCTGTTCATGCCCTCACCGTGAGTCACCCACCCCCCACCCCTCTACCACTTGAGGTAGAGACACGCTTCCGGCGGGAAGCGCAGCGCCTCCGGCGGGAAGTAACGCCCCTACTGGTGGTAGGCGCGCCCCTCACCGCCTTGCTCCGCTCCTACGTTGACGGCATGGCGGAGAAGTTCGGATGGCGACCCAACGACTACCTCGAGAACCCCCGAGCCTTCGGAAAAGAGGACACCTCCCCGGCCTGGCGGGAAACCTGGTTCGACGGAACGGTTATCAAGGACGATCCCCGGCACCATGACCGGCAGATCGCCGCGAAGATTCAGCACCTCGTCGCCATCGAGGTCACCCGCGCCCCGCGCCTGCGGGACGAGACCCTCGCCGACGTCTCCAAGCACACCCGGATGGGTGCCGACCAGTTCCGCCGCCTCATGCGCGGTGAGGGCCCGATGCAGGTCGTGGATCTCGCCACGTTCCGCCGCGTCTACCACGTCGACTTCGGCATCAACCCGGACCCGGGATTGGCCAACATCCGCGAGACCAAGTTCTAAGGCTCGGGCGCCACAAGTCGAGGGCAACAGGGCGTGTCAGACTGGTCGTTAGAACGACACGTGACGTTAGGCTGTGAACGTCGCCACGACCGACACCGACCGGCACCCACACGAAGGCACTCACGCCCATGTCCAGCCTCTCTGACCTCCTCGGCCAGGTCCGCGCCACGAACCCTGACCTCGCGGCCAACCTCGAGCGCGAGATCAAGAACCGCACCCGGCGTCAGCGCCAGTTCGGCCTCGTGTTCGAGGAGCACCGCCCCGAGGCCGTGGAACTGCCTTCCCGGGAGGTCCGCAAGGGGGACAAGGTCCGCGTCCTCCCGCCCCGCGGGGAGACCAAGAAGGGCGACCAGACCCTCTGGCGTGTCCAGCGCATCTCCCGCGCCGACGGCACCGCGGACCTGGTCGCGGTGGACGGCGACCAGGAGACCCAGGCGCCTATCGCCGATCTCGTCGTCGTCGCCGAGTTCCGGGACCACATGTACCCCGGCCTCATCGAGACCGGCCGCGTCGAACGCGGAGGGGACAAGCCGTTCCACACGGTCATCAACGCGGAGAACTTCCACGCCCTCGAGATGCTGACCTACACCCACCGCCACAAGGTGGACTGCATCTACATCGACCCGCCCTACAACACGGGCGCCAAGGACTGGAAGTACAACAACGACTACGTCGAGGCTGACGACGACTACCGCCACTCGAAGTGGCTGTCCTTCATGGAGCGCCGCCTCCAGGTCGCACGTGAACTGCTCAACCCCGAGGACTCCGTCCTGATCGTCACCATCGACGAGAAGGAGTACCTGCGTCTTGGCATGCTCCTCCAGCAGACGTTTCCGGAGGGGCGCATGCAGATGGTTACCGCGGTCATCAACCCGGCTGGAACATCCCGCGATGGCCTCGCAAGAGTTGACGAGTACATTTTCTTTGTTTTCCTGGGATCGGCCTCTCCCGGGCGGGTCCCGGACAATCTCCTCTTCGATGCCCACGAAAGCCCTAAACTTGCTTGGCTGACGATGATTCGAGGCGGGAGTGCCTGGACTCGAACCGCCCGCCCTAATCTCTGTTATCCCATTCACGTTCACCGGGACAGTGGTGCGATCGTGGGTGTGGGGACTCCTTTCGGCGGCGATGATGAGTCGACACGGGAGACGGCCCGGGATGATATTGACCTTGCCTGGCCTGTGCGTAGTGACGGAAGGCTCGGCATTTGGCGCGTGAACGGCGAAAAACTCCTGGCGCTCGCCAAGGAGGGGTTTGCATACGCCTCGAAGTACGATGCGAAGCGACGCACTTGGAGTATCCACTACCTCCAGTCGGGCACCGTTGATGCCATTCAGGAGGGACGCATCAAGGTGAGGCGGCAGACACCCCAGGGGCCCGTCGAGATGCTCCACGGCTCGGATGCTGGCCATACCCCGAAAACAGTGTGGCACCGCCCTGGCCACAATGCTGGACGTCACGGAAGTGAGATGATTCGGCGTCTCATCCCGGGCAGACGTTTTCCTTTCCCCAAGGCACTTTACGCCGTGGAGGACGCGATCCGCATTGCTACGTCAGAGAAACCCTCCGCGGTCGTACTGGACTTCTTCTCCGGGTCCGGCACGACCGCTCACGCGGTCATGCGCTTGAACAAGCAGGATGGCGGGCGTCGCCAGTGCATCTCGGTGACCAACAACGAAGTGGGCGCGGACGAGCAGAAGGGCCTGCGAAAGCAGGGCCTCCGCCCGGGCGATCCGGAGTGGGAGCAGTGGGGCATCTGCGACTACATCACGAAGCCGCGCGTGACCGCCGCTATCACGGGGAAGACCCCCGCCGGGGACCCGATCAAGGGCGACTACAAGTTCACCGACGAGTTCCCCATGTCGGACGGACTCGAGGAGAACGCGGCGTTCTTCACCCTGACGTACGAGTCTCCGCTGATGGTGCGGCAGGACCTCGCGTTCAAGCGGATCGCGCCCCTGCTGTGGATGCGCGCCGGGTCCCGCGGGCGGGTCATCACGGAGGTCCCCGCCACGGGGTGGGACGTGGCCGAAGCCTATGGTGTGCTCACGAAGGTGGATCGTGCCGCCCCGTTCGCGGAGGCCGTAGCCCAGTCCGGTGTGGGCACGGTGTACGTCGTCACGGACGACGAGCGCCGCTACCAGGCGGTCTGTGCGCTCCTCCCCGAGGACGTGACCCCGGTGCGGCTGTACGAGTCGTACCTGACGAACTTCGAGATCAACACGGGCGGAAGGACGGGCGCGTGAGGTACACGCTCAAGGACTACCAGGCGGACGCCGTCGCCAACATCCTGGCCAACATCGAGGAAGCCCAGGCTCTCTACCGGGACGGCCGCCTGCCGACCATGGCTCTGACCGCCACGACCGGCGGCGGGAAGACCGTGATCGCGGCCGCCGTGATCGAGGCCCTGTTCTTCGGCAGTGACACCTTCGACTTCCTCGCGGACCCCGGGGCCGTCGTGCTGTGGTTCTCGGACGACCCAACGTTGAATGCCCAGTCCAGGCATCGGCTCGAGACCGCCGCCCCGGACCTGATCGGCCGGCTGACGGACCTGAACGCCGGGTACACGAAGCCTGCCCTGGACCCGCGGACCGTGTACTTCATCAACACGCAGAAGTTCGCGAAGACCTCCCGCATGGTCCGCGGCTTCCAGCCATCGGCCACAGAAGGGCAGGACGCCTTCGATGCCCTGGACCCGCGGGTGCGGCCGGACATGGTCCCGCAGACGATCTACGACATCATCGCGGCCACCGTCGCCAACCCCGACCTGACCCTGTACTTCTTCCTGGACGAGGCGCACAAGGGCATGGGCACCACCGCGCGGGCGCAGGCCGAGCAGAAGACCATCGTGAAGCGCCTCATCGCCGGTCAGGATGGTGTCCCGCCCATGCCGGTGGTGTTCGGCATCTCCGCCACACTGGAGCGATTCACCAACGCCATGCAGGGTATCCGCGGGCGCCTCGGCCTTGACCCTGTGCAGGTGGACCCGGCGCGTATCCAGGCCTCCGGTCTGCTCAAGGACAACATCCTGCTGAACATCCCCCACCCGGACGAGGTGGGGTCGTTCGAGACCGTCCTGCTCCGGTCCGCGGTCCGGCAGTTGCTCGAGTTCGAGGCCGCGTGGGCGGCCTACGCGGCTGAGCAGAAGGCAGAGCACCCGGGCGCGGAGATCGAGCGGGTCGTGCCGCTGATGGTCCTCCAGACGCCGAACTCGGTCACCCCTGCCGACATCGCCGGGTACCTGCGGATCATCATGGACGTGTGGCCGGAGATGCCCGCGGACGCCGTCGCGCACGTGTTTGGTGAGAAGGAGGCCATCCAGGCCGCGGGCCTGTTCATCCCGCACATCGACCCGGAGAAGGTGCAGGACACGAAGCGTGTTCGCATCCTGCTGGCGAAGGAGGCCGTGACCACGGGGTGGGACTGCCGCGCGCGGAGGTGCTCATGTCGTTCCGCACCGTGTCGGACCTGACGAAGATCACCCAGACTCTCGGTCGCATGGTGCGCACTCCGCTGGCCCGTCGCATCCCTGGCAACGACGAGTTGAACTCGGTGCTGTGCCTGCTCCCGAACTTCGATGAGAAGACCGCCCGCCAGGTGGTGAAGGACCTCACGAATGACGATGTCCCCGACCCGATCATCGACCCCGTCCCTGGGCCCGAACCGCGGCCCGCAGTGACCCCGCCCACGGGCGGGGCGGGTACGTCCTCGGGGGGTGGCACCGAGCCTGCCAACCCCGAGGTGCCCGGCCACGGCACGCACGCTACCGGCCGTGTAGTGGAGCCGTCGTCCAATGGCCAGGGCACCCCCGTGCGCCCGGACGGCCTCCACCAGGGGGAGACTCGCGGCGCCTCCGGGGGCGGCCAGGGAGGCGCTGTAGGACCCGTTGTGCTCACCGACCGCGTCAAGGTCACACCCATCGAGAACGAGCCCCTGTGGGACCTCTTCGAGTCCCTGCCGACTGAGACCACACCCTCCCGCGGCCTCGGCCCTGTGCCCCTGCTGACCGCCCTGGGCCAGTACCTCTCCGAGGACGGCCTCCGCCCCGACGCGGGAGAGGAGGCACACCGTCACCTGCACGGCACCCTCGACTACCGGGCCGGGCAGTTCCGGGAGGACGTGGACAAGGCAGTCAAGGACATCCTCGAAGTCAGGGTCCGCACGATCCTCGCCGACCGTGCCACGGGCGAGGAACGGATCGGGATGTTCACTGAGCGTGCTGACCTCGCCGTCGTCCGTGAGGCATACCAGCGGGCCGCCCGGGCTTTCACGGCGGACGTGTCCCGCACCTACGTGAACCACATCGTCGGTCCCGACGCTGACGAGGACGACCTGCGCGAGGCGTACGCCCGTGTGGCGGGCATGGCGTCCGTCCCGGACATCGTCGCGGACGTCAAGGAGGAAGCCTCCCGCCTGGTCGGTCGCTGGTTCCAGGAGCATCGCACCGACATCAAGGCCCTCGCCGACGACCGGCAGGCCGCGTACAAGGCCCTCATGGAGCAGTCCACTGAGCCCCAGCGCGGGAATCTGACCAAGCCGGTGAACTGGCAGGAGAGCCCCGTCGACGCCGACAAGAAGCCCCTGCCGACCCGCACGGACCACATCCTTACCGCTGAGGACGGCACGTACCCTCTGACCCTGAACCGGGTGGAGACGTCCGTCGTCGACCAGGAGATGCGCCGCCGCGGCGCCATCGCCTGGTACCGCAACCCCTCCCGCGTGAAGGACGAGTCCCTGGCCATCGCCTACCGGGACGGGAACGCCTGGCGCACCATGCGCCCGGACTTCCTGTTCTTCCACGAGGACGCCCAGGGCCGGGTGCGGGCCTCCATCGTGGACCCGCACGGCCACCACCTGTCCGACGCACTGCCTAAGTTGCGTGGCCTGGCCCGGTACGCCGAGCAGTACGGGGACGAGTTCATGCGAATCGAGGGCCTCACCGAACTGGACGGCAAGATCAGGGCCCTGGACATGCAGGACGCCAAGGTCCGGGCCGCTGTTGAGGCCGCCACGTCAGCGCGGGACCTGTACGCGAGCGACGCGGCGGTCGACTACTGATGGACACCTTCTGGGGTCTCACCGCTACTGGGTGGACGGCGATCTACACATTGCTGACGGCGGGCCTCCTGGCGACAGCCATCGTGGCTGGTCTGTACGCCAAACGGCAGTGGACGACCGCTCGTGATGCCCAGACGGAGGCCACGCGGCCCTACGTGCTCGTCACCCTGGAGCCAGGTGAGAGGTCCATGCAGGAGATGGACTTTGTCGTCCGCAACATCGGTGTCCGCCCGGCGTACAACGTGACCATCAGGATCGAACCGCCTCTCATACGGGCGCGGGAATCCCAGGGACTTGAGATGGCGTCGATGCGCCTTCTACGCGAGCCCACCTCCATGATCCCCCCAGGGCAGGTCACCCGCCTGTTCTACGATCACATGCCCGAGCGCACCGGGAGGGAGGACTTGCCAGATCATCACACCGCCATCGTGTCGTACTCGGACTCTTCCGGAGGCCAGTGGACCGACACCTTCGACCTCGACTTGCGCGCCTTGGATGGCGCCCTCTTCCACTCGTATGACGATATCCACACCATCAGCAAGACGCTGAAGAAGATCGAGAAGACCCTGGGCGGTTCCAAGGTCTTGAAGAGCGCTGAGATGGAAGTCCTTGCCGTCACCGAGACCCGTGATGAGCACGAGATCAGAACTCTCATTGATGATTATCGAGGTGCACTCGAGCGCGCCAGCCTAATGCGTGACGTGGGCGGAGAGCGCGACTGGGCTCAGGAGTCGGAGGCGAACGCCCGGATGCTTGCCGAACGTCTCCGAGCCCTCGGAGTCAATGTCGATGACTTGCCCGATGAGTGAGCGACCTATGCTCTCGACATGCCTCATCGCCCGCCCGGATCAAGCCGTCACCAGCCGCGCGGGGTCACTCCGATACCGGAAAACCCCTTAGGGGTAACGATGTCCCGCTCCCGCTTGATTGGGCGCTTGCCCTGAGCGGCGCGCTCCGCGTCCTCAGCGGCTTCCCGGGCCGCTTCTTCTGCGAACCTTTTCTCATCTTCAAGGCACTGACGCTCGAACTCTTCAGCGAAGCGGCGGAACTCCTCGCGCTCCTCTGGGGTCTTGCGCGCATCTATCTTTGCCTGGATGGCGCGCCCGCGTTCGCGCGACCAGTCGCTGTACGCCAGGGCTTCCTCTCCGGTCATGGGGTTGCCCGCGGCTTCCCGTTCTTGGAGGTACTTGGCCATGGCGTCCGGGGTGGTCGGGTAGGTCTCGAAGTCGTACTCGGGCATGGTGTGCCTTCCTGGGCAGGTGACCGCGGATGGTGCTGGTAGGGGCACACTAAGCGGCCGCGGACGGAAGTCAGAAGAGCGGGGCGCGGCTCATAGCAGTAGAGGGCTCGCCTCCCGCGGAGTGGAGACGGAAGTCCTGTGAACGCAGGCCATCAGGCTGGCTGGTAGCGGTCAGGGGTGTCGACGTCCTCGGGCGGCGACCACGAGGGCCGCGATCAGGGCCGCGGGCAAGCCGGGCAGGAAGATGCCGATGAACCCCGCGTAGACAGCGCCGATGAACATGTTCTCCACGGACCCGCCGTCGGTGAGACCGGCGATGGCTCCGATGATGACACCGCCGACGGCGCAGATGGCGAGCACGAGCAGGCCCACCTTCACAGGGGACGGCCCGGCCGGTGTGGGGTAGGGGTCTGGGTCATGCGGTGACTCCTTGAAATCAGAAGGTGGAGGGGGCTGAGGATTACTCAGTCCTGAACGGGTTCGCCGAGAGGACCCCGGTAGAGGGGTCCCAGTGCACGGCCAGGTCCCCGTCGATGACACCGGAGGGTAGGACCGTGCCCGGGGCCACCTCTTCGGTGGTCGGCTCGGCGCCGGGGCGGGCGTCCACGAACAGGGTGGGTCCCTGTGTGGTGGCCCCGAAGGCCCGGCCCTGGTCGGTCACGGCGATCAGGTCGACGGCCTTCTCGTCTTCGCCGCCACCGATACAGGTGACCTTGTGGTCCGGGGAGATGACGGCCCCGTAGGAGACCTTCCAGTCACCGTTGGGGCTGGACACCATCGGGTGGTACACGGCCCCGGTCCCGCACTCGGGGCGGGCGTACTCGGTGCCTGTGGCCGCGTCCACGAGGACGTTCGTCTTCTCCACGCCGAACTGCCCCTCGATCAAAAGTAGGTCCGTGGTGTTCGCGGCCGCGACGGTCGCATCCGTGTACCGGGGCTCGTCCCAGTAGGCCGCGCTGGACCAGGTGTCGGTGCCGATGACCTCGTCTTTGGAGGTGATGACGGTGTCCCCGACGGCCCCGGCCATGTCGACGTCCTCGAGGGTGTGAATGGCGCCGTCGGGGGTGATGGCCTGTGCGAGGCCGCCGAAGTTGCTGATGCCGAGGCCGGGGGTGGTGAGTTCAGGGGCGAGGTTTTCGGCGGCGTCGATGGTGTGTTCGGCGACGGTGCTCCCGTTGGCGAGGTCGACAATCTGCACGTGCATCTGGGGCTTGGACTGGGCCAGGCCGGTGTTGTCGCTTGAGCCGGTGGTGACGAGGCCGATCACGGTGGGAGACATGGGCACGATGGCGGGAGGGGTCTGGGAGTCCCGGGTCAGTCGCCAGACTTCTTGTCCCTGGGGGTCGTAGGCCACGGTCTCGGTGGCGGTGTGCAGGAGGACACGGTTGCCGTAGACGTGGGCCTTGGCGAGGGCGATGGTGTCGATCTCAGGCTTGATAGCCCAGGTGGCGGGGCCGAAGGCACCCGCGGTCTTGGGTCCGTCGACCGAAGGTTTAGAGGCGGACGACGAGGGCGAATCGCTAGTCGTGGCGGCACTCGTCGGCGCGGCTGTGGAAGAGGCATCCGTGCTTGAGGGCTCGGGGTCGGGTGTGGTGGTGCCGCAGGCGGTGAGGGTCAGGGCGAGGAGTGCGCCTGTGGTGAGGGCGTGGTGGTGGCGGGGCATGGTGGGCCCTTCGTGGTGGCGAATGACGGTCCCCTTGGGGTGGGGTCGAGGTCCTCCTGACATCGAACACACATCCGGTACAACATCTTGTGCTGACAAGGCCCCATCGCTCCCGTTGCGTACCGTGAGTGCACACCCCACCTGAACCCGACATGGCCCGCCTGGCGCACGCGTTCAAGGTGCACAAGGCCAACTCCGGCATGACCTACGACGAACTCGCCGAAGCTACCGGACTGGCCCGCCAGACCCTCCTCAACCTCGCCGCAGGCCGCACCTACGGCGACCTCCGCACCTGGCTCATCCTCGCAAAGGTCTGGGGCGTCGGACTTGACGTCCTTACGGAGGGCGTCTGGGGCTAGGACCCATCGGAACCTGTGCGGGTCTTGGTTCTAGATGTCCCGGAGCGCAACACTCCGCGGTACCCTGTTGGGCACTTGACAGCCTCTGCTACATTCAGAGCATGTCCACTCCAACCATCACACCGAAGGTGCTTCGTCTTTCCTCTGGCGCCACGGCTCCTCGTGTCAACCCGGCAGTGGAAGCGATCAAGGCCATGTCCAGCGAAGACCTCCATCGCGCACTCGGTGAGCGACGCGGGCGCTCCTCCCATCAGCGAGAGGCCGATCAGCGGATGCGCGCGCAGGCCGCGGCTAAGGCTAAAGCTTCCCGCCTCGCCTCCCTGGGTCGCTGACTGCGCGCCGCTCTCGTGGTCAAGTTCCGTGTCACTCAGCGTTGCCTGCGCGAGGACCTCGGACTCCCTGAGGAGTATGTCAACCGAGAAGCCGCCCACTTCGCCGTCGAGCACGAGGCCGTGCGAGTCTTCGTAGGGAAGCGCTCGGCGGCCCCCGCCGTTGGGGAAAACCTTCTCGATGTCCAGGCATATGGACACGTGAAGACCCTCCACGTGGGCAAAGCGCGGGGAGCCACGATCTTTGACGCAGAGGAGCAAGTCTGCTGGCTCCTCGCATATGGTGAAACACATGCGGTGGGAGAGCGTAGAGATTCGTACAATGAGTTTGTTCGGCTTGACCGCCGAGGCGAACTAATGCCGACGGGCGAGGATTACCTAGCGCTCGAATCCATCACCTCTGCGTCGGTTATCGATGCCATGCGAGAGGTAGCCGGCCGGCTCGTGACGACGGCTCGCGCTGACTTGGGTAGGGAGAAGACGGAGACGCTTTCTCTGTCCGATGATAATGGCGTAGAGATTGCTGTATGCATTGAAATGCTGGTTGTTGGGCCAGAGTCCGCAGAGCAAGGATGGATTTCATTCATTCTTCCGTATGATGCGCCCCTGACTGTAGAGAACCTGCTGGACTTCGTTGTTGATTTATTGCCTCAGGGTGTAGCCCTAGAGTCTGTAGAGCAGGCGGGCGAGGTAAACGGGCGCCCTATTCATCACAATGAGTTGGCTTTTACTTGGAGTATCTACGGTAACTAGGGTCCTCGTGTATGGGTGCATTTTGCGCGGCGATCTTTCGTCGAAACGGCCCGCGGGGGGCTATCTGTAGGAAGAACAGGGGTCGATTTACACCCCCGCCGAAAAGAGCCCCTGGGAGACTCAGTCGAGACTCCCAGGGGCTTCTTATGGACTCGGGGGTGGGGCCTGAGGTGCCTTTGTCCTGTGCCGGGGCCCTTTTATGTTGTCATCTGCGGAAAGGAATCACCTCGGCGATTGGTTCACGAATACATTGCTCCAAGCCCATCCAGTGTGCAACGAGGCGAAAAGGGGCTCCGGTTGACCGTGCCACGACTTCCGGATCTTTACCGAATGCGCGGGTGGTTGCCTGCTGGATGAGCAACGGACGCTCTGCGGCCACGGGCACGGGTTCGTTGTACCGCCATCCTTGAGATGACATTTGGATGTACAGGCTCCGTGCTCGAGCCTTCGTGATGATTCCGAGGCTCTCGGCTCTCTTTATGAGGGCCCCTACGCTAACGCCGTAGTCGGCCTTGATCGCTAAGTATCCGTGCAGAGTCAAAGAGTCGCTTACATGTTTCTTCAACACATTGGCAGGAATGAGCATGGCACCTGCGAACCGGAAGGCGCGTTCTTCTTCCGGGGTCTTAGTGCTCCGCCATGGAGTGACGACGTTGCGGTCGTAGATGACGTGTCCCAGTTCGTGCATTATTGTCATTCGTGAGACTGCGGGGGGTTGCTCGCTCACCGTCGCAATGAGAGGTCTATTGACCTGCCTGGATGGCTTGGATATGCCATGGTGTTTGCTGTCGTCTCCGACGTCTGGTACAAGGTCATGGACAACGCCGACACCGAGGCGTTCGGCGGCTCTAGTCGCGTTCAGGAGGGGGTCTTCTGGTGCCAATCCAAGAATCGAGCGAATGTTGGAAGCGGTCTCTTCGGGGTCGTCATCTACGGCCCCGGCGACGTTGAACTCGTAGTAACCAGACTCTTCGGACGACTGGTAGAAGAGTCGGGCCGCTTCGTCAAAAGCAGCCAAAACCTTTCGCTCGTCCTTCACCGTCGCTGTCGAACTTTTCCGAAAGGTTGGCGTTCCCGAGTCAGTTACAGATGGGGCGACGGAAAAGAACTCGAGAGGCACCCCGTACTCACTCGCGGCCGCTACGGCGAGGTCTCGCGGCAGAGGCTTGCTTCCGCTCTCGATCCGGGAAATGAATGCCTGCCCAACCCCAAGAGTCTTGGCCAACTCAGCCTGAGTCACCGACTCCACGTTGCGGAGTGTGAGCAGACGCTCACCACGCAGTGCCTCAAATACCAATGAGCCCACTCATACCATCGCCTTCGTTGTCTGCTCGGTCAATGTGCGCGAACAGGTTCTCGTTCTGATCGTCACCTTCGTAGGAGAGGTGACTGAAAAGGGTGCCGCCAGGTTGGACCTCGAACTCTATGTCGACTGGGACCGCGCGTCCGTAGATGCCAGGTTCCAGAGGGTGCACGACCCGCACCTGGATGTCCCTGTCCGCGGTCATGTCCCACAACAGGAGAAGGGTGATCTCGTCGATGGAGTCCTGTGCGCTTGGTTCGCTGGCCAGGCTGAATGGGAGGGCGGACTGGGACCATGCCTCACGGCGGGCGGCGTTGTGCCCGGCCACGGGGACGCCGCCGGGGTATGACCGGCGCCGCTCGCGCAGGAAGCGCATTTCGATGCCCGCTTCCGGGTTGACCAGGAGGGTCTGCGCTTGCAATGCCGGGTTACCCGCGACACCCCAGCCTGGCCCGAGTCCCTGGTCGATCCAGTGCTCTCGTGCGCCAATGCGGGTAGCCGACGACCGGAAGAAGGCGTAGTTGTCCGGGTGGGGGACGATCCTCATGACGCGGTCGGCCATCTCGACGCCTGCCGCCACGCCCTCGTAGATGGGGATGGAGATGCGTCGCAGGTGGGTCTCGATCTCGTGGCGGGTGGTCTTGATGGGCATATGATTCCCTCTCGTGGTACCAGTGGGCATGATATTACCCCAGATGCAATAGTTGAGCCAGGTGCGGGAGCGAGACACAACGGGCTGGTTGGATGCCAGATGGATGTCGGCGCGTGGCCTGCCCGGGGTGGGTGTTGAGCAACCTCTGCGGTGGGGCGGGGGCCTGCGGTGACATGTGGTGGGACAGCCCGCCTGGTGTCGGTCGGCGCGGGGGCAGAAGACGGCCGTGAACGAGGTGCTCGTCGAAGACGAACCGGCCGTTCGGTCCTCCTGTGGACGGCTCAGATTTCTGTTGCCCAATGCGAGCCCAGTGGAGGTCGAGAGTTTGAGGTTCTCGCTGGAGGTGGGGGGCTCGTGGGAAAAACATCGCCCTAGCGTGGGAACGGCCCTGTCGGTCCCGCGTGCGATCCGCATGATCTAGCGGCTCAGCTGGTCTTACAAACGGCCCACAGGATGACGAAGGCCCCGGATCGATGATCCGGGGCCTTCGGCGTGTGGGTCAGGGAACCTCGGCCGTCTCCGCAGGGCTCGTCCGGCCGGGCACGCCCGTGTATCGGTCGGTGAGCCCTCCGCGGCATCCCGCCGCGGGCCGGGTGCGCACTGCGTCCACAGCCGGATCCGTGTCGCGGCCGCGGCGATGCCCACCGACGCCGGGCCGGCATAGGTGCGCTGCACCGGCCCGGGCGGGGTCACCCCTCGGCGTCGTCCGCCGAGTCTTGCGCGGAGCCGCCGGCACGCGGCCCGACGCCGTCGGTGTCGTCGTAGATGTCGATGGTGCCGCCGTAGTTGGCCACCCAGACCTCACCGGAGGGCTCGTCATAGGTGACGCCGATGGTGTTCACGCCGGCCGGTGCCGTGCTGATGATCTCGAGGGTCTCGGCGTCGATCTTGGACACCGTGGAGGCGTGGTAGTTCACGACGTACAGGGCCGTGCCGTCCGCGGAGATGTCCATGGAGCGCGGCTCGTCCCCGGCCGGCGCGCTGGCGAGGACCTCGCCGGTCTCGGCGTCCATCTTCACGATCTCGTCGGCGCCGGCGACCGTCATGTAGAGGGTCTTCCCGTCCGGGGACAGGGTGAGGTGGCGCGGCTGGGGGCCGGTGTGCATGACCACCTCGGCCGTGCCGGCCTCCAGGTCCACGCGGTAGAGCTTGTCCGCCCACATGGCGGTGACGTAGGCAGTCTTGTTGTCCGGCAGCACGACGATGCCGCGGGGCATGGTGTCCAGCGGGATGGTGTGCTCGGTGTCCCCGGACTCGGTGTCGATGACGGTCAGGGTCGCGTCGCACCAGTTGGTGACCAGCAGGCGGGAGTCGTCCGGGGACAGGGCCACGTACTTGGGCACCCGGCCCACCCGGTAGGCCTCGTCCCAATCCTTCTCCTCCACCGAGTACCGGTACACCAGGGAGGGGGCGATGTCCGAGCCGGCGGTGCAGTTGTCGTCCGGTGCCGTGCCCACGGGGTACAGCCCGTACTGGGTGACATAGGCGTGCTCGCCGTCCTGGGTCCACGCGGCCTCCACCGGGGCGCCGCTGACCTCGCCGGACAGGCCCTCGATGCCCATCTCGTCCGCGTCCACCTTGTCCTCCAGGGTCTGGAAGATCTCACGGGTCGCGGTGTCGAAGAGCACGACGTTGTGCTGGTAGACCACGTTGTTGGTGATCATCAGCCCGTGCTGGTTGGAGACCACGGACTTCGGCTCCACGCCGACGTCCCTGAGGGTCTCCATGTGGGTCAGCTCGGTGGTGTTGGACGCCGGGAAGTCGGCCGGATCCACGGAGGGCGACGCCTCGCCGTCGCCCTCCGCCCCGCCGTCCTGGGCCGTCGGGAGGACTCGGCTCCGCCGGCCGCCCCCCGTCCTGGGGTGGGCCGAGG
>NZ_JBNFOB010000008.1:0-24090 GCF_057364565.1 Micrococcus sp. LASM2_SD2
CGCCTCGGCCTCCACGGTGCGCCTGGCCGTGGTGTCCGGCGCATGGGCGAGCGGTCCCTGACGGGCCGGCTCGCCGACCGGCTCGGCGACGCGGCCCGCCTCCACCTGGAGCGTCAGGGGCTGACAGTGCACACCGCAGAGGTCCGGTTGCGGACGCTCGCCGTGGCCGTGGCCCAGGCCCATGTGGGCACGGTCCGCGACCCGCGGCTGGACCAGGCCCTGGAGGACGTCCTCCAGGCCGATGCCCTCGTGGCGGTCGCCCCCACCTACAAGGCGTCCGTGGCCGGCATGTCCCGCGCGTTCTGGGAGCTCGTGGAGGACGGGGCCCTCACCGGGGTGCCCACGCTCCTGGGGGCCACCGGCGGCACCGCACGGCACAGCCTGGTGATCGACACGGGCCTGCGGCCCCTGTTCGCCCAGCTCGGGGCGCATGCTCTGCCCCGCGGCGTGTTCGCGGCTACCGACGCTGGGGCGCGGCCGCCTCGTCCGACGGCACGGAGGCGCTGACGCGTCGCATCGACGCGGCGGGCCGGTCCCTGGCGGAGTCCGTCCTGCGCCACGTCACCCCCTCCGGGTCCCCGCGGCAGGCCGGCCGCCGGAGGACACCCCGGCGCCCGACCCCGGCTCCGCGTCCGAGGCCTCCGAGGCGCCGTCTACGCCCGGTGACGCACCGTCCGGGGACGCGCCGTCCCCGGCGGAGACCCCGTTCGCGGCCATACTGGGAAGGCACTGACCGTTCCGGAGGCAGGAGGAGAACCATGGCGGGCACGGAGGGATCGTCACAGCAGGACCGGCGGGAGGTCTGGCGCCGTTACTTCGAGTCCAGCGCCCGGCTCGTCCACCGGCTGGAGCAGTCCATGCGCGCGGCGTCCGACCTGACGCTGGCGGACTACAACGTCCTGCTCCTGCTTACGGACGCACCGAACCACCGACTCCGCATGGGCGAGCTCGCCGCCGCCTCGTCTTCTCCCCCTCACGGCTGACGTACCTGGTGAAGTCCCTGTCCGAGCGCGGACTGGTGGAGCGCCGCTGCACCGCCGAGGACCGCCGGGGCACGGACGCCGTGCTCACGGAGGACGGGGCCGACGCCTTCCGACGGGCCGCCGTCCTGCACGCACGGGACGTGCACGACCTGTTCCTGGACGACCTCTCCGACGAGGACGTGGCCGTGCTGGGCCGGGTGTTCACCGACCTGGACACCCGCCTCCAGGCGGACTGAGGGGCCCGCTCACCGGCCCCTTCGGGAGCCCGGGCGGACGCCGGCCGACGCCCAGGCGATCGCCGTCGGGCGCCTCGCCGGGGGCGTCAGTAGAGGACCGTGGTGCCCTGCGAGGACACGGAGTCCTCGCCGACCGTCAGGTCGAGCCGGTCCTGGGCGTCCCCGGACTGCACGGTGGTGACGGTGATCCACCCGCCCTCCGGGACCTCTCCGGGAACGGTGGCCCACAGGGTGTCCTGCCCCTGGGCGTCCAGGGTCGCCATGCCGGTCGGGTAGCCGTCGGCGTCGTAGGCGATCACCTCCGCGACGTCGAAGCCGTTGGCCGAGCGCAGAGCCATGGGCGTTCCCGCGGCGGTGCCCCCGACCGGCGTGGTCACGTAGGACAGGCCCCCGGCGTGGTGCCGGGCCGGCACGACCGTCTGGTAGAGGTCGCGGGGCGCCCAGGCGGCGACCGGCGCGGTCTCCTCCTCCGCGGCGGCGGTGTCGGTCATGGCCGGCTCCTCCGCGACGGTCTCCGACGACGCGCCCGCTGCGGAGACGTCCTCGCTGGAGGCACCCTCGGCGGGAACGGTCTCCGCAGGCTCCTCGGCGGGAGCGGTCTCCGCAGGCTCCTCGGCGGGAGCGGCCTCGGCCGGCTCCTCGGCAGGCGCGGCCTCGTCCGCGGGGGCGACCGCCTCTGCCGGGCCGGACAGCTTCCCGAGCGCGTCCACCGGCACGAAGATGGTGCTCATCGTGTCCCCGTTGCAGCCGACGAGGTTGCCCTGGGCGTCGTACTCGAGCGGGGCGACGCCGGAGATCACGCCGACCACCCGCTGCTGCACGTCGTAGACGGCACCGCCGGAGTCACCGGGATGCGTGCTCGCACGGTCCAGCGCCACCTGGTCCGAGTACACGTCATCACAGACCTCGGAGATGTCGAAGGTGCCGGCATGGGACAGCGTGTTGGAGTGCCCCAGCGGCACCGAGGAGCCGTGGGTGTACAGCGTCTCGGCCGGATCGACGTCATGCGGCGAGCGGGTCGACCAGTCCCCGATGACCTCCACACCCGGCTCGAGGGCGACGCGCACCGCGTCCACACCGGTGTCCCCGGACATCCCGGACACCGTGCCGACGAGGTCTCCGTCCGCGCCGAACACCGGCGAGCCGACCTGCCAGACCCCGGCGCCGCAGTGCTCCGCGGTGTAGCCCGTGGTCTCGCTGACGACCGTCAGGGAGCAGTCCCCGGCGGGCACCGAGAGCGCGGCCCCCTGGGTCACCACCGGGGCGGCGAGCGCCGAGCCGGCGCAGGCCACGGCTGCGGCACCGGCGACGGCGGTGCCGGGCAGCAGGTGACGGTTCAGGTGGGCGCGGTCGATGAGCATGGGGGGTGCCTCCGCTCGAGGTCAGGGGACGGGCCGAGACGGCCCGCCGGAGCGATGTCTTTCTGTGGAACGCTACCCAGGCGCCCAGATCAGGGCCAGACCTGGGCCACCGGTCCTTTCCGGACCGCAGGTCCGATCCGGTCGGCGCACCGGAGGGCGGCCGGTGCACGGTGGGCCGGTGCACGGTGGGCCGATGCGCCGCGGAACGGGTCAGCGTTCCGGGTCTGTCAGCGGCGCACGGTGATCTGCACGGAGTCCGCCCGCTCCGCGAGCAGCGGCAGGTCCGCCAGTAACATCCGCAGCGTGGTGGTCATCAGTCGCACGGAGGCCTCGTCCGCGCCCTTCTCCGGCATGGCGACGACCTGCAGCTCCGGCCCGGATCCGCCGCCGTTCATCACCTGGCCGGACGCGGACTCGGTGGCCACGCCCGTGCCCGGGGCCAGCCCCAGGTTCAGCAGGCCCGGCACGAGGTCCGCGACCGAGCCGATCTCCTGGGCGATCTCCTGATCCCAGTAGGACGGAGTCCAGTCCTTCTGCTGGGCCAGCGCCCAGACGGCCGGACGCCGCACCACGTAGGTGTGCTGGGCACCGGCGTCCACGACGACGAGCTCGCACCCCTCGTCCACGGCGGACAGGCAGGCGCGCGGCATCCACACGGCCACGGGACGGGCCTCCGGGTTCCATGCCGTCAGGGCCGGAACCGAGGTGAACACGGGCAGCGCCTGCCGGCCGTCGGCGGCGCGCATGGTCACCAGTGCGACGTCGGCGGCCTTGTCGCCTTCGGAGAGGTCGTGCTCGTGACCGGAGTGGTCGGCGTGATCGTGCACGTCGGCCTCGTCCACGGCGAGGGTCGGGACCACCGCGGCGAACACACGGATGCGGGACAGCACATCGGTCACGTGCGTCTCGTCCGCCGCGCTGGTCTCCAGCTTGGCCATGACCTCCGTCCACTCGGCCGGGCTCGTGCCGTCGTCCTCGTCGAAGACGTGCAGCGGGTTCTTCGACCCCTCGAGGCCCTCCCCGGCGAGGTCACGCCCCTCCCAGGGGACGCCGGCGGTGTCCGCGGTGTTCTCCCCCGCGGTCTTCTCCCGCATGCGGTCCAGCGCCGCGCGGATGTGGCCGGGCAGCTCGCGGCCTCCCGTGCGGGGCACCTCGACCGTGTGCTCGGACGCTCCGTCCGACTCAGTCGCCTCGGAGGCCGGTCGCCCCGGTCCTGCGCCGGTCACTCGGCCGCCTCGAAGGGGTGGGCGGCACGGGCCTCGTCCACGGAGGCGCCGGAGGCCACGGCGAGCGCCTGCTCGAGGGAGAAGCGGCCGGCGTAGAGCGCCTTGCCCATGATCGCGCCCTCGACTCCCTGGCCGACCATGGCGGCCAGCGCGGCGACGTCCTCGAGGGAGGAGATGCCGCCGGAGGCCACGACCGGCTTGGAGGTCTTGGCGCACAGCTGGGCCAGCAGCTCCGTGTTCGGGCCCTTGAGGGTGCCGTCCTTGGTCACGTCCGTGACCACGTAGCGGGCACAGCCGGCCTGTTCGAGGCGCTCGAGGACCTCCCAAAGGTCGCCGCCCTCCTTGGTCCAGCCGCGGGCGGCGAGCACGGTGCCGCGCACGTCCAGGCCGACGGCGATCTGCTCGCCGTACTGCTCGATGACCCGGGCGGTCCACTCCGGGTCCTCGAGTGCGGCGGTGCCGAGGTTCACGCGGGTGGCGCCCATGGCCAGGGCGTTCTCCAGCGAGGCGTCGTCTCGGATGCCGCCGGAGAGCTCGATCTTCACGCCCAGCTCCTCGACGACGCGCTGCATCACGGCGCGGTTGTCGCCGCGGCCGAAGGCGGCGTCCAGGTCCACGAGGTGGATCCACTCGGCACCGGCGTTCTGCCAGTCCAGGGCGGCGACCAGCGGGTCGCCGTAGCCGGTGGCCGAGCCGGCCTCGCCCTGGACAAGGCGGACGGCCTGGCCGTCCTGGACGTCCACGGCTGGCAGCAGTTCGAGGGCCTTGCGGGAGGAGGTCATCGGGTGATCCCTTCGGTCGGTGGGACGACCGGCCGCGGTGAGCGGCCGTCGTCGGGGTTCAGCGGGGTCTGGTTCGGCGAGGTCTGGTTCGGCGAGGTCTGGTTCGGTGGGCCGAGCGCGGAGCGGTGGCCCGCCGGACGGGGCGGGCCGTCAGGGGACGGTGAGGAACGCGGCGGCGATCGCCATGGCGGCCAGCACCAGGACGATCACGATGCCCCAGAGCGGGGCGCGCTGCTGGCGCATGGACCAGGCCGCGCCGAGCAGGATGCCGCCGAGGCCGAGGTAGAGGATGGACCAGTACGGCATCAGAGGGACTCCAGCCAGTTGGTGAGCAGCTGCACCCCCGCGTCCCCGGACTTCTCCGGGTGGAACTGGGTGGCGCTGAGCGGACCATTCTCCACCGCCGCCACGAAGTCCGTGCCGTGGTGGGCCCAGGTGACCTGCGGGGGCCTCATGGCGGCGATCGACTGGTCGAACTCCCACTTCAGCACCCCGTAGGAGTGGACGAAGTAGAAGCGCTCGTCCTCGATGCCGCGGAAGAGCACGGTGTCCTCCGGAGGGCGGACGGTGTTCCAGCCCATGTGCGGCAGCACGTCCGCCTGCAACTCCTCCACGACGCCGGGCCACTCCCCCATGCCGTCCGTGCGCTCCCCGTGCTCCACGCCCTGCTCGAAGAAGACCTGGTGGCCCACGCAGATGCCCAGCACCGGGCGCCGCCGGCCACGCGGCGGCCGATCCACCGGGTGCCGCCCGAGGACACGAGGGCCTCCATCACGGCGGAGAAGGCTCCGACGCCGGGGACGATCAGGCCGTCCGCATTGAGCACGGCGTCCGGGTCGTTCGTCAGCTCCACGTCCGCACCGGCACGCTCGACGGCCCGCACGGCGGAGTGCACGTTGCCGGAGCCGTAGTCCAGGACGGCGACGGTCGGCTTCACGCCGGGGACGGAGGTCGGGCTCGCCATCAGAGAGCACCCTTCGTGGACGGGATGTCCGTGACGCGCGGGTCGTCCTCCACGGCGGCACGCAGGGCCCGGGCGAAGGCCTTGAACTGGGCCTCGACGATGTGATGGGGGTCCCGGCCGCGCACAACGTCCATGTGCAGGCAGATCGACGCGTGGTAGGTGATCGACTCGAACACGTGGCGGGTCATCGACCCGGTGAAGTGGCCGCCGATCAGGTGGTACTGCTGCCCCTCCGGCTCACCCTCGTGGACAAGGTAGGGCCGGCCGGAGACGTCGACGACGGCGCGCGCCAGCGCCTCGTCCAGCGGCACTGAGGCCTCGCCGAACCGGCGGATGCCGCGCTTGTCACCGAGCGCGGTCTTCAGGACCTCGCCGAGGGTGATGGCGACGTCCTCGACCGTGTGGTGCACGTCGATGTGGGTGTCGCCGGCGGCGCGGACGGTCAGGTCCATCTGGGAGTGCCTGCACAGCGCCGTGAGCATGTGGTCGTAGAACGGCACGGAGGTGGAGATCTCGGCGGTGCCGGTGCCGTCGAGGTCCAGCTCGACGTACACGTCCGACTCGCTGGTGGTGCGCTGCATGCGGGCGCGGCGTCCGGAGACGAGCTCTGCTGCCACGGCGGTCCTTCCTGGGGGTGGTCGTCGGACGGGGCCGGGACGACCGGGCGGTCAGGGATTCGCCTCCCATCGTACGGAGGCGGCGAGGGCGGTGCGGGTGCCGGCGGCCGGTTCCCGGTCCGTGGACCGGCCGGTGCCGGTGGACGGGCCGGTGCCGGTGGACGGGCCGACACCTGTGCCGCCCCGGACTCAGCGGCCGAGCACCTCTGCCAGGGCGGTGAGGAACGCGGTGGTCTCCTGCTCGGTGCCGGCGGTGACGCGCAGGTGGTGCGGGATGCCCACGTCCCGGACGAGCACGCCGCGCTCGAGCAGTGCCTGCCACACGGCGTGGGAGTCGTCGAGGCCGCCGAAGAACACGAAGTTGGAGTCCGAGACGGACGGGGTCAGCCCGTACTCGCGGAGGGTGTCCACGATCCGGTCCCGCTGCACCTTGATCTCCTCCACGGTCTCCAGGAGCGTGTTCACGTGCCGCAGGGCCGCGTTGGCGGTCGCCTGGCTCACGGCGGACAGGTGGTACGGGAGGCGGACCAGGCGCAGGGCGTCGCAGACGGCGGGGTCCGCGGCCATGTATCCCAGGCGCACGCCGGCGAGGGCGAAGGCCTTGGACATGGTGCGGGTGACGATCAGGCGCGGGCGCCCCTCCAGCAGGGTCAGCGCCGGCTCGGTGCCGGCCTGTGCGAACTCGGCGTAGGCCTCGTCCACCACCACCATGGCGGCGGGGCCACCCTCGGCGGTGACCTCCTCCGTGGCGTCGTAGACGGCGCGGATCGTGTCCAGGGACAGGGCCGTGCCGGTCGGGTTGTTCGGGGAGGCCAGGAACACCAGGTGCGGGCGGTGGGCGCGGATGCAGCCGGCGGCGTGCTCGGCCGAGAGCGTGTAGTCCGCGGCGCGGCCGCCGTCGATGAACTCGGTGTCCGTGCCGGAGGCCAGCAGCGGGTACATGGAGTAGGACGGCAGGAAGCTCAGCACGGAGCGGCCGGGGCCGCCGAAGGCCTGGAGGACCTGCTGGAGGACCTCGTTCGAGCCGTTGGCGGCCCAGAGGTGTGCCGGGGTGAGCCCATGGCCGAGGTAGTCGGCCATGCGAATGCGGAGCTCCTCGAACTCACGGTCCGGGTAGCGGTTGAGGCCACCGGCCACCGCGGCGACCGACTCGGCGATGGCGTCCGCGACGACCGGGGGCACCGGATGCGTGTTCTCGTTGGTGTTCAGAGCGACGGCCACCTCCAGCTGAGGTGCGCCGTAGGGACTGTGTCCCCGCAGGGACTCGCGGAGCGGGAGGGCGTCCAGATCGGTCATGGCGATCAGTCTAGGAACCGCCGCCGCCGGCGCCGCCGCGTGACGCCCGAGAGCGCTGCGGCGACGCAGGGGAAGCACGCCGGGCGGCGGCGGGGTCTGGGTGTGAGGAAGGGGGCTGGGCGACGGAGGCCGCGGCGGGGTCTGCGCGGGTCAGTCGGTGAAGGCAGGGACGAAGAGGTCCTCACCGGTCTCCAGGGTGCGGCCCTCGAGGCCGTTGAGCTCGGTGATCCGCTCCATGGTCTCGAAGCGGTCGGCCTGCGGGTCCACGCGACCGGCGATGTCCCAGAGGCTGTCCCCCGGCATCACGACGACCTTGTCCAGGTCCGCGCCGGCCTGGCTGGAGGACACCGCCGCCGGGGACAGGGTGATGGACAGCGCCGTGGCCGCAAGGGCGGTGAGCACGGCCGCGAGGACCATCACGGGCAGGCCGCGCAGGACGAAGCGGCCGCGACGGTTCAGTCGCCAGCCGGCGGCCTGGGCGGCGCCGGTACGGGTGACGGAGCTGGTGCGAGCGTTCATGGTGCTGCCTTGCCTTTCCACCTGCCGGAGCAGGCTGTTCGAACATCCGTTCGATCTGTTCGAACACCTTTCTAGCACACGTCTTCGAGACACGCCATGCCGAGTTCGAACATATCTTTGAATCGGTCAGCCGCCTGGGCTACGGTCGAACCACGGATTCCGCCGCGGTCCGCCCGTTTCCAGGTAACGCCGAACAGCACACCAGGGGGCCGGACACGATAAGGAACGCCGCCGACGCCGCCGAGCACGAACGGATCGCCATGGCCACCCCCCAGACCCCGGAGAACCCCGCCGAGACGCCCCAGTCGCTCACCCCTCGCCAGCGCGCGATCGTGGAGACGATCCGCGCCTCCATCGCCGAGCACGGCTATCCGCCGTCCATGCGCGAGATCGGCGACGCCGCCGGCCTGGGCTCCCTGTCCTCCGTGAAGCACCAGCTCACCCGTCTGGAGCAGTTCGGCTACCTCCGCCGCCACCCCGGCCGGCCGCGCGCGCTCGAGGTGCTTCGGGACGAGGACGGGACGCTCCTGTCCGCCTCCGGGGAGCCGGCCGCGGAGACCGCCGCAGCCGCCACAGGCTCCCGCCCGCGGAGGCCGAGGCCGCCGACGGCGACGCCGTGGTCTCCGCCCTGCCCACCTGGCACACCGGCACCGAGGACGGCGACTCCGTCCCGGTGCCGTGGGTCGGCCGCATCGCCGCCGGCGGGCCGATCCTCGCGGACCAGCAGGTGGAGGACGTCATGGCCCTCCCCCGACGGCTCACGGGCGAGGGCGAGCTGTTCATGCTCAAGGTCTCCGGCGACTCCATGGTGGACGCGGCGATCTGCGACGGCGACTGGGTGGTGGTCCGCCGGCAGAGCACCGCCGTGAACGGGGACATCGTGGCCGCCCTCCTGGACGACGAGGCCACCGTGAAGACCTTCCGCCAGCGCGACGGCCACACCTGGCTGCTGCCGCAGAACACCGCCTATGAGCCGATCCTCGGCGACCACGCCACGATCATGGGCCGTGTCGTCACCGTGCTGCGGGCCCTCTGAGCGCACCTGCACCGCCCGGCACCCGGCGCACCGTACACGCACGAGAGCCCCTCGCCCGAGCAATCGGGTGAGGGGCTCTCGTGCAGGCGGGCGGCCGTCGTCGGAAAGAGGCGTCAGCGCCCGTCCGCGGACTGCTCCGCGGAGTCCGCGAGGCGGCCGAGGACTCCCTCCACAGTCTTCGGGTCCGTGGTGCGCCAGAAGTCCGGCAGCGCGGAGGCCAGGAACCCGCCGTAGCGGGCGGTGGCCAGGCGGGAGTCGAGGACGGCCACCACGCCCCTGTCCTGCACCGAGCGGATGAGGCGGCCTGCGCCCTGGGCCAGGCGGATCGCGGCGTGGGTGGCGGAGACGGCCATGAAGCCGTTGCCGCCGTGGCTGCTGATCGCGCGGGTGCGGGCCAGGGAGAGCGGGTCGTCCGGCCGCGGGAACGGGATGCGGTCGATCACCACCAGGCGCAGGGACGGGCCGGGCACGTCCACGCCCTGCCACAGGCTCATGGTGCCGAACAGGCAGGTGTCCGGCTCCGCGGCGAACTGCTTCACCAGGGCCGAGAGGGTGGCGTCCCCCTGGCAGAGGATCTCGATGTCCTTGCCCACCCGGCGGCGCATCGCCTCGGCGGCGTCCTCCGCGGCACGGCGCGAGGAGAACAGGCCGAGCGCGCCGCCGCGGGAGGCCTTGATCAGCCGCTCCAGCTCGTCCAGGGACTCCTCGGAGGCGAAGCGGCCGGGCTTGGGGAGGTGGCGGGCCACGTAGAGAACGCCCTGCTTCGGGTAGTCGAAGGGGCTGCCGACGTCCGCCACCGTGAACTTCGGGGCGTCCGGGCCGGCCAGGCCCACGTCCCCGGCCACGGAGTCGAAGCGGCGCTCGCCCGTGCCCACGGTCAGCGTGGCTGAGGTGAGCACGGTGGTGGCGGTGCCGAACAGGCCCTCGCGCAGCTTGCCGGCCACCGAGAGCGGGGCGACATAGAGCTGCGGCGGGTCCTCCTCGTTGCCCGGCTGCCAGCCGACGCCCGGCTCGAAGTGGCCGGGGCGGGTGGCCCAGACGACCTCGGGGAAGTCGGCGTCCGGCTGGGCGGCGAGCATCCGCTCGGTCACCTCGAGCACGTCCAGGGCGCGGGCGCGGGCCATCTGACGGCCGCCGTCGGCCTCCGTGTCCTTGCCGGTGCCGAGGTCGGACAGGCACTGGCGCACGGCGGCCAGCACGGCGTTCAGGGCGGTCTCCTGCGCGTCGTCCAGGCCGGTGGCCAGCAGGCCGGAGGGGCAGGGCGTGAAGGCGGCATCGAGGCTCGCGGCGGCGGAGACCAGGTCCTCCACGGCCACATTCCCGTGGCGGCGCAGCGACGTGGCAGCGCCCAGGACGATCGACCCGGACAGCTGGCCGGTGACCGCACCGGTGACGCGGTCCTGCAGCTCGTGGGCCTCGTCCACGATCACCGCGGAGTACTCCGGCAGCACGGCCAGGCCCTCGAACGCGGAGATCGCGAGCATCGCGTGGTTGGTGACCACCACGTCCGCGTCCGCGGCGTCGGCTCGGGCGCGTTCGGAGAAGCACTCCTCCGCCACCGGGCACTTGGAGGCGCCCAGGCAGTCGATCGCGGAGACCGAGACCTGCCGCCAGGCCCGGTCCGTGACGGGGACCTCGAGGTCGTCCCGGTCCCCGGTGTCCGTGGTCTCGGCCCACTTGCGCAGGTAGACCACCTCACGGCCCAGCGAAGTGGTGGGGCCGGAGTCCTCGTCCGCGTTCGTGGAGAGCATGCCGCCGTCGTCGGCCACGGTGAAGAGGGTCTCGGCGTCCTCGTCCCCCGGGTAGCCGCCGTCCACCTTGTGCCGGCACAGGTAATTGGAGCGGCCCTTGACCAGGGCCACCACGGGCTCGCGCGGCAGCTCGTCCTTGAGGGCCTCCACCAGGCGCGGGGCATCCCGCCGCATGATCTGCGCCTGCAGGGCGAGGGTCGCGGTGGCCACCACCACCGGGTCCTCCTGCTCCATGGCGTGCTGCAGCGCCGGAATCAGGTAGGCCAGGGACTTGCCGGTGCCGGTGCCGGCCTGCACCAGCAGGTGCCGGCGGGACTCCAGGGACCGGGCGACCTGCAGGACCATCTCGCGCTGGCCCTCGCGGTGCTGGCCGCCGGTCGCCTTGACGGCGGCGTCCAGCAGCGCGAGGGCCTCACGTTCGCGGTCCGTGCGCGGGGTGTTCTGCGTGCTCGGCCGCATCAGTCCTGCCGGTCCACGCGGTAGGCCTCGATCTCCCCGGCCACGTCCGGGCGGACGAGCACGTGCAGGCGGGTGCCGCCCTCCTCGTAGGTCTCGGAGAGGATCTCCGCGTCCGGGGAGTGCAGGCGGGAGACCAGCTCACCGTGGGTGAACGGGATGAGCACCTCCATGGGCACATTGGGCCGCGGAATGGTGTCCGAGATCAGCTGCTCCAGCGCCTCGATGCCCTCGCCGGTGCGCGCGGAGACCACCGCGGTGTGCGGCTCCTTGGCGCGGACGCGGGCGATCACGGCCGGGTCCGCGGCGTCGGCCTTGTTCAGGACGATGATCTCCGGGATCCGCTGCGCGTCCACCTCGGCGAGCACGCCGCGCACGGCGGCGATCTGCCCCTCCGGGTCCGGGTGGGAGGCGTCCACCACGTGGAGGATGACGTCCGAGTCCGCGACCTCCTCCAGGGTGGAGCGGAACGCCTCCACGAGCTGGGTCGGCAGGTTGCGGACGAAGCCCACGGTGTCCGAGAGCGTGTAGCCGATGCCGTCCGGGGTGACCGCCTTGCGGACGGTGGGGTCCAGGGTGGCGAACAGGGCGTTCTCCACGAGCACGCCCGCCTTGGTGAGGCGGTTGAGCAGGGAGGACTTGCCGGCGTTGGTGTAGCCGGCGATCGCCACGGAGGGCACCTTGTTGCGGCGCCGGTTGGCACGCTTGGCCTCGCGGGCCGGCTTCATGCCGGCGATGTCCTTCTTCAGCTTCGCCATGCGGGTGCGGATGCGGCGGCGGTCCAGCTCGATCTTCGTCTCACCGGGGCCACGGGAGCCGATGCCCTCACCGCCGGCCGCGCGACCGCCGGCCTGACGGGACATCGACTCGCCCCAGCCGCGCAGGCGCGGCAGCAGGTACTCCAGCTGTGCCAGCTCCACCTGGGCGCGACCCTCACGGGACTTCGCGTGCTGGGCGAAGATGTCCAGGATCAGCGCGGTGCGGTCGATGACCTTCACCCGCA
Source organism: Micrococcus sp. LASM2_SD2 (assembly GCF_057364565.1). Classification (NCBI taxonomy): domain Bacteria; kingdom Bacillati; phylum Actinomycetota; class Actinomycetes; order Micrococcales; family Micrococcaceae; genus Micrococcus; species Micrococcus sp. LASM2_SD2. Next base: position 12,231 of record NZ_JBNFOB010000008.1, read on the forward strand.
CCACGTCCTCCAGCGCACGGCGCTGGGACGGGGCGAGCTCGGAGTCCACCACCACGGTGTCCGCGCCGGCCATGGCCACGATGTCCCGCAGCTCCTGGGCCTTGCCCTTGCCGAGGAAGGTGGCCGGGTCCGGGGTGTGGCGGCGCTGGATCACGCCGTCCAGGACCTCGGAGCCGGCGGTCTCGGCGAGCGCGGCGAGCTCGCGCAGGGAGTTCTCCGCGTCCTCGGCCGAGCCCTCGGTCCAGACGCCGGCGAGCACCACGCGCTCCAGGCGCAGCTGGCGGTACTCGACCTCGGACATGTCCTCGAGCTCGGTGGACAGTCCTGCCACGCGGCGCAGGGCATTGCGTGCTGCGAGCTCGTCCTGGTCGCCGTCGTAGCCGGTGTGGCCGTGCCCGCCGTCGGACAGCGCCAGGGCCCGGCCGGAGAGGGCGGAGCCGCGGTCCTCACCGTCCTCGGAGGCGAGGCCGGCGGCGGACGGCGAGCGGCCGTCGTCGGGGGTCTGGTCCTGGTCCCCGCCGTGGGTGGCGAGGATGCGGTCGATGACCGCCTGGATGTCGTCGTCCCCCGGCTGCTGCGGGTCGACGTCCGGGGTGTGGCTGTTCTTCTGGGTCATGGTCTCCTCTGGGCCGGCGAAGGCGGCGGCGTCGGTGCCGCGCGGGCGCTTCCCGGCCCGGCTCTCAAGCGTAGTGGGTGGTGTCTGCGTCAGGACCGCGTGGGCGACATGCTGGGGACGGGCGCACCCTGTGCAGGAGGGGATCCACGACGACGGACGGTCGGGTGGGTCTGCCACGGCAGGGCGGGTTCCTGGTCGCCTCCGGATTCGGGCGCGCGGGGCGCGCCACAGGGGCACTCACGGTGCGGGCGGAGGCGGAGCTGTCGGCGAGCGGTGCTCGAGCCGGTGGGCTCAGATGTACATCAGGAACATGCGGGACAGCCTACAGAACCGAGCGGCGGATGTGCACGGGGCGTCCGCCGCGGGCGGAACCGGGGTGGGAAGGAGGCCGCGGGACGGGCGCCGGTACGATCGTGGCCGTGACCGACAGCACCCACTACTTCTCCTCCGAGCCGGACACCCCGGAACGCCGCCGCACGATCAGCGTCGAGCTGGCCGGACGCGAGGTGCGCGTACAGACCGCCAACGGGATCTTCTCCCCCGAGGGGATCGACAAGGGCACCCGAGCGCTGCTCGCCGTGGTGCCGGAGCCGCCGGCCGAGGGCGCGTTCCTGGACGTGGGTGCCGGCTGGGGCCCGATCGCGCTGACCATGGCGATGCAGTCCCCCGGCGCGCAGGTGACCGCGGTGGAGGTCAACGAGCGCTCGATCGCCCTGTGCCGGGACAACGCCGAGGCCGTGGGCGCGGCGAACGTGACCGCGGTGCGCCCGGAGGAGGTGCCCGAGGACGCCGGGTTCGACCTGATCTGGTCCAACCCGCCGATCCGCATCGGAAAGCCGGCCCTGCACGCGCTGCTGCAACGGTGGCTGCCGACGCTGAACCCGAGCGGCGAGGCGTGGCTGGTGGTGCAGAAGAACCTGGGCGCGGACTCGCTGCTGCCGTGGATCCGGGCGATGCTGGAAGAGCAGGCGCCCGGCGAGTTCACCGCCGAGCGTGCGGACACGGTGAAGGGTTTCCGGATCCTCAAGGTCAGCCGCCGGGCCTGACCCTCCCCCGGCGTTGCCGTTCGGGAAATCGTCGAGTCCCGCAGCGCTTTCGTACGGGAAACCGTCGCGTCCGGGCGCATTTTCGCTCGCGAAACAGGACCCGGGCCGGGCGCTATTTCGCTCGCGAAGGGGGGGCGGGGCGATAGGCACTGATGCAAAGTGCTCAGGCGACCCGCAAGGGCTGGATCTGCTCGTGCTGCCCTTCCAGCGCCGGGTGCTGCATGCGGAGCTCGTCATTGGCCTGGGGGTTCATCCAGAACTCTTCAGACGTCCCGAAGAATCGGGCCAGCCTGATGGCGGTGTCCGCGGTGATGCCGCGCTTGCCCAGGACGATCTCGCTGATGCGCCGAGGAGGCACGCCGAGGGCGACGGCCTCCCGGTTCTGCGAGAGGTCGACCCGCGGATGAAATCCACGAGGAGGATCTCCCCCGGGTGGATCGGGTCGATGCGATCCGGCTCAGTGGTAGTCGACGACGTCGACATCCTCCGCGCCTCCTTCCGTCCAGGTGAAGCAGATCCGCCACTGCGCGTTGACGTGGATGCTGCAATGCTCATCCCACAAGCGTTCGGCGTACTGGTTATCCGAACCGTCTGCTTTCTCCTGATCGGGCTATAACGGGGCCACCGTCATAGCGGGAGAAGGATGTGGAATGCACCACATGGCTCATGTCCAACACCGCCTGCACGAAGTCAGTCTTCCGCTGGGTGTACTTGTGGGTGTCATGGCTTGGTGGCGGGTTTCTGTGATCGCTATGTGGCGGTGCAGGCGCGGTCAGGTGTCGGCCGTGGTGCGGCGCAGCTCGCGGTAGATGGTGGTGCGGGATACGTTGAACAGCTCGGCCAGCTCGGCTTGGGTGTGCTCGCCGGCCGTGTGCAACGTCAGCAGGTGCTTGCGCTGAGAGGGCGAGAGCTTGGGCTTCTTGCCTTTGAGTTTGCCCTTGGATCTGGCGATGGCCATGCCTTCACGGGTGCGCAGGCGGATGAGGTCCGCCTCAAACTCGGCCACCATGCCGAGCACGTTGAACAGCAACCGGCCGACGGCGTCGTTGGGGTCGTAGACGCTGCCTCCGAGACTGAGCGCCACTCCCTTGATGGTGAGCTCGTCCGCGATGTCCCTCGCGTCCGGGAGCGAGCGGGCCAGCCGGTCGAGCTTGGTCACCACCAGGGTGTCGCCGTCCCGGGTCGCGGCCAGTGCCTCGCGCAGCCCGGGCCGGGCGCGGGTCGTTCCCGTCAGGCCGTGGTCGAAGTAGATGTCCTTGTTCTCGACTCCAAGGCGCTCGAGCGCTTCCCGTTGGGCCGAGAGGTCTTGCTCGAGAGTCGAGACGCGCGCGTAGCCGACATGCATGTCCCCATTGTTGCAGTTACCCTCCCCTCACCGCACATGTCACCGTACGGGTCTTGCGCACATGACGATCCCTCATAAAAAGTCGTCGAGGAGGAAGCTCGCTCGACGTACGGTGAAGGATCCCCTTACGGGCAGGCGATCTGGGCTGACGCCTGTGACCGAGTGTTCAGTGCGCGCTGTGTAGTTCAGTGCATGCTGTATAGTTCAGTGCATGCTGACTATTGCTTCGCGTCTCGACGTGATGAACCGCCTGGGTCGTGCACTGGCCGACCCCACTCGATCCCGGATCATCTTGACCCTGCTCGACCATCCCGCTTACCCGGCGGAACTGGCCCGAGATTTGGACCTGACACGCCCGAACGTGTCCAACCACCTGGCATGCCTGCGCGATTGCGGGATCGTCGTCTCCGAGCCCGAGGGTCGTCGGACACGATATGAGATCGCCGATTCGCACCTGGCGCAGGCGCTGACGGCACTGGTCGATGCCACCCTGGCAGTGGACGAAGACGCCCCGTGCATCGATCCCGCCTGCTCGCTTCCGGGATGCGACGCAGCTGGGGAGGGCGCATGATCCTCACCTCGGTCTTGCAGGCGATGGGCCTGTTCGCAGCGACCAACATCGATGACATCATCGTGCTCTCCCTCTTCTTCGCGCGAGGGGCAGGCCAGCGCGGCACTACCGCCCGCATTCTGGCCGGCCAGTACCTCGGATTCGCCGGCATCCTCGGTGCCGCGGTCCTGGTGACCATCGGCGCCGGAGCATTCCTGCCCTCGGCAGCCATCCCGTACTTCGGTCTCATCCCTCTGGGCCTCGGCCTTTGGGCCGCATGGCAGGCCTGGCGCGGAGACGATGACGACGATGACGACGAGGCCAAGGTTGCCGGCAAGAAGGTCGGCGTGTGGACAGTCGCAGGCGTCACCCTTGCCAACGGCGGCGACAACATCGGCGTCTACACCCCTGTCTTCCTCAGCGTGGAACCTCTCGCAGTAGTCGCCTACTGCATCGTCTTCCTCGCGCTTGTCGCGGTCCTGGTGGCCCTGGCAAAGTTCGTCGCCACCCGCCCCCCGATCGCCGAAGTGCTCGAACGCTGGGAGCACATCCTCTTCCCCATTGTTCTCATCGGCCTCGGCATCGTGATCCTTGTCAGCGGTGGAGCCTTCGGACTCTGACGTAGCGGCAGCGATCTAAACGGCCCCGACCGGGCGCACCCCTCTCGGTTCAGACCGCGACACCTACCTGCAGCCGGTCCTGCGTGATCGCGGCAACAAGACCGCCACGGAGCGCTACAAAAACCCCGCCACCAAGCGAACGAAGCCACAGTGTGCTCGTCCAAGCCGATGCCGTCGAGGGCGGAACGCGCGGCACCGATGCGGTCCCTACTGACGCCCGACCAGCAGGTCGACCATGTCCGTCGCCCGGATCCCCGTGAAAGAGGTCGGGCCGATGTGCCGCACGAGAGCACCCGGCACGGCGGCGTGGATGCGTTCAGCGTATTCCGCGGCCCGTGCTCGCCAGGTCTCGCAACTGGGGTCGACGAGACGGACCGCGCTGTCGTCAGGATGGACGGTCACCGCCCCCACCCGACGCGCTCCCGAACGATCCCGCTCGGAGACCCGACGTTCTCCCGAGCGAAAGTGCTCCGGGACTCGCCCGTTTCGCGAACGAAAACGCAGCCGGGTCAGCCCAGGGTGCCGCGGAAGACCAGCTCGGCCGGGCCGGCCAGCACCACATGCTCGTTGCCGTCGGCGTTCATGACGAAGTCGATCGCCAGCACGCCGCCGGGGACCTCCACCAGCCAGGAGTCGCACCCCTCGGGGCCGGCCCAGGCGCGCATGGCGGTCGCGGCCGCGCACGCACCGGTGCCGCAGGACTGGGTCTCCCCCACTCCGCGCTCGTGCACGCGCATCCGCACCCGTCCCACGGACTCCCGGATCATGGGCTCGAACGCGGCCACGAACTCCACATTGGTCCCGTGCGGCGGCTCCGGCTCCACGTGCGGGGCACGGGTCAGGTCCAGGCCCTCGAGGGCGTCGAACGACTCGACCGGGACCACGGTGTGCGGATTGCCCATGGAAATGGACAGCGCCGGGCGGGGGTCCTCCAGGCCGGTCGCCTCCACCACCGAGTCCGAGGCGGCCTCCTGGGCCAGCTCCGGGTCGATGTAGCTCCACGGGCCCATGTCGATGGCGTAGCCGTGCTCCATCCGGGTCACGTGCTTCACGCCGGCACGGGTGCCGATCGTCAGGGTCTGCCCGGCGTCCAGGGTGACGAGCTGCTCGGCCAGGAGGAAGTGCACGAACACGCGCACACCGTTGCCGCACATCTCGGACACGGAGCCGTCCGCGTTGCGGTAGTCCATGAACCACTCGGCGTCCGGGTGCTCGGCGAGCAGCGCCTGACCTTCGGAGAGGTGCTTCGAGGGCACGGCACGGATGACACCGTCCGCGCCGATGCCGTGGTGGCGGTCGGCGAGCGCGGCCGCCTGGTCCGCCTCGATGCGCACCGTGCCGTCCGGGTCGGCGATGAGGACGAAGTCGTTCCCGGTGCCGTGTCCCTTGGCGAAGGGCTGACCGGTCAGGGCGTCGAGGGCTGCGGCGCGATGCTGGCTCATGCGGACAAGCCTAGAGCCACGAGAGTGCGAAGTCCTCGCGGGAATGGCGCGTCTTCCGCATGTTTGCTCACACCTCGACACGACGTCCAGCGTGCTTCTCTGCTGGAGGCACCCACCTGCGCCGCGGCTCTTCCGGATCAGCATCAGCAGCCGTTGCGGTGACCGTCCGATCTCATCCGCTCCCGGCACGCCATGAGCTCGTCTGCGTCTTGGGTCACGGACCCCGTCGACCTCCACACTTTCGAGGACCGGGGCCTTCAACCTGTACAGGCTCACCACCGGCGTCGAGGCCCAGGAGGCGCTCCGGACTGTGGGCAGTTCGGGCCAGACGGTGCCCTTCGGCAACCCAGATCCCTGATACACACCGATCCACTCACCCTTCCACCAGCGACACCACCCCGGCCGACCCGTCCACGCGCACCTTCTGCCCGTTGCGCAGCCGCTGCATCACGCCGCGGATGGCCATGACGGCCGGCAGCCCAAGCTCGCGCGCGGTCACGGCGCCGTGCGACAGTGCTCCGCCGGACTCGGTGATCACGCCGGTCGCCTGGTAGAACAGCGCGGTCCAGGCGGGGTTGGTGGTGCGCGCCACGAGGATCGCCCCTGCCGGGAACGACGCGAAGTCCTCCGGCCCGTGCACCAGGAACACCTCGCCCTCCACGGAACCCGGGCTGCCGGCGGCACCGACCATCGCATCGCCGTCCACCTCCTCGGCCGCCGCCTCACCCCAGACCCAGTCCGGGGTGCCGGCGCACGCCTTCTCGTAGGCGGCCTTGTGCTCGGCGGCCACCGCCGTCAACGGCGCCAGGTCCTGCTTCCCGACGGCGCGCCCTCACCTGCCGAGGGCGCGTGGCCGTCGTCGCGCCCCTCGCCGGTGCCGCCGAAGGCGGCGTCCAGGTCCGCCACCGGCAGGAAGAACGCGTCCATGGGGTCCGACAGGACGCCCTGCTCCACCAGGCCGGCACCCAGGGAGCGGACGGCCCTGCGCAGGATCGGGGTCATGCGGGTGGTCTGGTAGTGCTCCAGGTCGTCCAGGGCGGTGTACTCGCGAGCGAGGCGGATGACCTCCTGCACCAGGTAGCGCAGCGGGTCCGGGACCTGCGCGAGGACGGCCAGCTCCGTCTCCATGGCGGTGACCTTGGCCTTGCGGTCCGCGGCGGCGTGGTCCTCATCCTCGCGGCCGGCCATCAGGCGGATCTGGTCCAGGACGATGTGCGGGGCCTCCACCCAGGTGGGGTGGTAGGCGTCGAAGTCGAGCTCACGGTGGCCGTGGCGGCCCAGGAACCGGGCGAACCCGGCAGCGAACTCCGGCCAGTCCTGCAGCCGCCCCACCATGGTGGACGCGCCGTCCGCGGTGAGCGCCTCCATCAGGTCCGGGGTGGCGCGCAGGGTGCGGGAGAGATCCCAGAGCTCGGCGTTGACCTGGCCGGTCTTGGTGTCCGTGGCGGAGATGAGCTGCTCGAACACCTGCTGCGCCTGCTCCGCACTCATCGCCATGGACAGCATCCGCTGCAGCGCCCCGTAGAGGGTGCGCTGGGTCAGCGAGATGGCGATGTTCGGCAGGAAGTAGGCGTTGCCGGCCGCGGCGATGGCCTTGACGTGCCCCCAGCGGGCCGGCAGGTCCATGGAGTCCGGGTCCACCGCGTCGAGCCGGCCCAGGGCGAGCAGGTAGGTGTCCAGGTCACGGGCCCACTGCAGCGGCAGCTGCTGCACCCAGGAGTAGTCCCGGATGATCTCCGGGATGGCCGCCTCGAGGGACTCGGCGTCCGTGAGCATCCGCAGCGGCAGCCGGTCCGCGTAGAGCTCCACAGCGGTCTGGTTGCCGTAGATCCAGGAGTCCTTCATCACGAACCACTTGTCGTCGAACGGCGGCAGGCCCATGAGGTCGAAGGAGTGGTTCAGGGAGCGGTGGAAGCCGTCCTCCACCAGGTCCCAGGTCAGCGGGGCAATGGGCGTGGGGAACCGCTCCGCGGACTCGTCGCGGGTGAGGCGGGCCGCCACGCGGGTGACCGGCCGGGACTGCAGCAGGAACAGGCGGCCGTCGGAGAAGGCCCACTCGATGTCCTGCGGGAACCCGGCGTGGACCTCCGCCGCGACGGCCAGGTCTGCGACCTCCGCACGCTGCTGTTCGGTCAGCGCGGGGCGGGCCCCGTGCTCGGCGGACAGGTCCACCTCCTCTGTGCCGCCGTCGGGCAGCGAGACCAGGGCGTGGGGCTTCTCCGCGATGGTCTCGGCGACCTGCTCGTGCCCCTGACGGGCCACGATGTACTCGTCCACCGGCTCCTCTCCCCCGACGACCGTCTCGCCCAGGCCGAAGGCCGCGTTGATCAGCACATGCCCCATCTGCCCGCGCACCGGGTCCACGGAGAAGGCGACGCCGGCCGCCTCCTCGGCGCCCACCTCCACCATCTGCTGCACGACGACGGCCATCGCCGCCTCGAGGTGGTCCACCCCGAGCCGCTGCCGGTAGCGCATGGCGTGCGCGTTCCACAGGGAGGCGTGGCAGGCCAGGACCTTGGCCAGCACGTCACCCACGCCGCGCACGCCCAGGTGCGTGTCGTGCTGGCCGGCGAAGGCGGCACCGGGCAGGTCCTCCATGGTGCCGGAGGAGCGCACGGCCACCGCGTGGTCGGTCAGGTCTGCATGCTCCATCAGCGCGGTGAGTTCGGTGCGCCAGGACTCGGGGACCTCGGCGGAGAGGATCAGCTCCTGGGCCTGGGCGGCGGCGGTGTCCACGTCGATCTCACCGGCGTCGAGGCGGGCCAGGACCTCACGCAGCTGCGGGGCCACGTCCTTCACCAGCTCCCGGTACGCCTCGGCGGTGACGACCAGCCCCGGCGGCACCGGCAGCGCCCGCGCCGTGCGGGCCAGGGACGCGCCCTTGCCTCCGGACACGGCCAGCTCGGCGGCATCCTCGTGGTGGAAGTCGATGATCAGGGCCATGGTGTCTCTCCTGGGTGTCCGTGGCGTGGGCAGTGGTCTGAGTTCAACTCGGCTACAGCCGCCACCGATTCGTGCCGAGCAGGGCCCAGCCTGCGGCGGTGGAGACCAGCGCGGCCGCGCCCGCGAATGGCCTGGCCACGGTGAGCCCCGCCAGCACCGGGGCCCACAGCAGGGCCGCCCCGGTGCCGCCGAGCACCCGGAAGAAGCTGACCGTGTTCACCGCCGTCCGCCTTCTCCCCACCGCCCATGCGGTGGCGAGCACCGGGGCGATCGGGGCCTGCAGCGCCAGGCCGAGCACCCGCGGCCAACGCGGGACCGGGACGCCCGGCAGCGGCAGCCGTCCCACCCGCGCCTGGCGCTGATGGGCCAGGAAGGACTCGGTGAACCCCTCCCCGTCCCGGGCATCGGCGCCGGCGGCGGAGAGCACTGCCTTGAAGGAGGCCTCGTCCGGGCAGTCCACAGACACCGCGTCCAGGGCGGCGGAGAGGACCTCGTGAAGGCGGTCGACCTCCGCACGCTCGGGGGCTCCGGCACCGGGTGAGTCAACACCGGGCGAGGAGGGACCTTGAGGCGAGCGGCCGTCGTCGGGAAGGCGGACGGGGTCCCCGAGGAGGACCTCCACGCGGGAGCGGTACCGGTCCGGGGCCGAGTAGAACAGCCCGACCGGGAGCACCTCCACGTCCACGCCCCGCGCGTGGCAGGCCGCCACGATCCGTGCCGCACCCTTCCGATAGGGCTGCGGGGCGTGGGACCACTCGGACGTGCCCTCCGGCAGTACCACGAGGTCTCCCCCGGCGGCCAGATGACGCACACCGGCGGTCACCGGGTCCGCGATCTCGGACGGGTCCATGCCGTACCGCTCCACGTCCTTCGGCCGGACCACCGGGATGCCGGTGAAGAGCAGTCGCAGCAGCGGATGGCGCAGCAGCTGGGCCGAGACGAGGAACTGCGCGCCGGGCGCGGCGGAGGCCAGGACACAGCCGTCGATGGCCCCGTTGCGGTGGCTGGCGATGTAGAGGCGCGGGCGCTCGCCGGCGGTTGCACGGGTACGGCGGCCTCGTCGCAACGCGCGGGCCGGGCGGACCTCTCCGAGGATCCTGGGGCGTCCGAACGCGGCTGCCACAAGGACCTTCGTCAGGCCGCGGTGCCAGGTGCTCGGTCCGGTGCCGGCCGCGGGTGCGCTGAATGCCATGGGCAGGCCCCCTTCCCTCTGATGTCCAGCACCGTAGCCTGCGCCGTGTGAGGTGTGCCACCATCACGGACGGCAAGGGGATGCGCCGAGAGCGAAGGTCCGCTGTGGAGGATCCGTGCTACCGGACCGGATCCTGCCGGCGGAACGGCGGTCGCGGACCAGGGCTCTGCCGCACAGGGGGCTGTGGGATCGCGGGCGTATGCTGACCCGCCCCAGACCGACGAGGAATCCCATGACCATGCCGAAGCGTTCAGACCCCGACGACTTCTTCGCCCAGCTGGAGGCCCATCAGCGGCCACATCTCGAGCAGCTGCGCGACATGAGCCGCCGCATCGCACCCGATGCCGGGAAAGCGCTGAAGCGGAACCTGCCCACCTACGTCCTCGAGACAACACCAACCTGTGGATGCTGCAGGCCTCCACGCACCACTGCTCGCTGCGCTTCACCCCTGAGTTCCTTGCGGAACATCCCGGTGGAACCGCTGGAGCAGCTCATGCAGGAGCGTCTGCGCAGCCTCGGGGCCGGTGGCGGGAGCCAATCCGGCGACTGAAGCGAGCGACGTCCCTGACGATGGGCGGCGTGGCGCCGCCGGAGCGCCACCGGAGCCACGCCCGCCGTGTCCCGCCTCCGGCGCACGACGACGTGCGGGTCCGCGAGACCACTGCGCCAGGTTCGCACCTCGCAGCTCGGATGGCACGACGCCCTAGCCCCAGACGCTCGACTCCAGGACCAGCTTCACGGCGAGGGCCGCCAAGACCACCGAGATGACCACGTCCAGCACCCGCCAGGCCCGAGGGCTCGCCAGGATCCGGGACAGCCCGCGGGCTCCGTATCCCAGGACCGTGAACCAGAGCACCGAGCCGAAGAAACAGCGAACCAGAACAGGTACAGCGCGCCGGCCCAACGCAGCGCCTCGAGCAGCCACGGCACCGCCTGCACCACCGCGCCGATGCCGGCCGTGCCGGCCACAATGAGAGCGAGTCCGGTCAGCAGACCGGTGACGGCGAGGGTCCCCATGGTGCCCGAGGACAGGGCCGTCGGTGGACCGCCACGCACCGGTGCGCACACCGCCCACAGTGCGGACGGCCCTCGGTCGGCGGCACTGCTCGGTCCGCGGCACAGAACGGACAGCTCAGAGCACGGCCAGCGCCTGCTCCACCACGTCCTCGGCGAGGGCGTCCACCCAGTGCACGCGCGGGTCGGCGCGGAACCAGGTCTCCTGGCGGCGGGCGAAGCGGCGGGTGGCCACGATCGTCTGCTCGATCGCCTCGGCCTGCGTGAGTTCCCCGTCCTGCACGGCGAGGAAGGGCGCGTAGCCGATCGCCCGGGACGCGGTCTTCCCCTCGCGCAGACCGACGGTCTCCAGCCGCCGCACCTCCTCGGCCAGCCCGTCCTCCACCATGGCGTGCACGCGGGCGGCGATCCGCTCGTGCAGCACGGCACGGTCGATCCGCAGCCCGACCTGCACGGCCGGCGCCACGTCCGGATGGGTCTGCCGCTGCGGCATGTAGGAGCTGAAGGCACGGCCGGTGATCCGGTGGACCTCCAGGGCGCGGACCAGACGGCGCTCGTCCTTCACGTTCTGCGCGGACTCCGGGTCCACCGCGGCGAGCTCGGACCGCAGGGCGGCCGCTCCCCGCTCGGCCAGCTCCGCCTCGACGCACGCACGCACCGCAGGGTCGGTGGGCGGGAACTCGAGCACGTCCAGCGCCGCCCGCACATACAGCCCCGAGCCGCCCACCAGGATCGGCGTCCTCCCCCGGCCACGGATCTGCGCGAACAGGTCCCGGGCCTGCTCCTGGAACGCGGCCACGGAGGCCTCCTCGGTGACGTCCAGGACGTCCAGCAGATGGTGCGGAACCCCCTGCTGCTCCTCAGCGGTGGTCTTGGCGGTGCCGATGTCCATGCCCCGGTAGAACTGCAGCGCGTCCGCGTTGACGACCTCCCCGTGCACCCGCCGGGCCAGGGCCACGGCCAGTGCGGACTTGCCGGTGGCCGTGGCCCCGACGACGGCGATCACCGGGCGCCGGTCGCTACGCCTGGGCCTGTGGGGGCATCAGGAACGCGGGTCGAGCGACGGCAGTGTCCCAGGCTGGTGGCCACCGC
>NZ_JBNFOB010000009.1:0-22806 GCF_057364565.1 Micrococcus sp. LASM2_SD2
CGCCCGCCTGCACGAGGGGCTCGGCTACCGCACTCCCGCGGAGGTCGAGGTGGCCTACACTCACGATCAGGACTCAGCGCCCGTTGCGTCCTGACCTCGGAACGAAACCCAGGGCGCTTCAGCCTCCGCGGTGGCCGACTCCAAACAGACCCTGATCTGCACCTACCTCTCGGCGGTCCTGCTGGTGGGCCTGGTCCTCAACAGCACCCTGGGCTGGACCTGGGCCGACCCAGTCGCGGCCCTGGTGATCGCCGCCGTCGCCCTCAAGGAAGGGGTGGAGGCCTGGCGCGGGGATGCCTGCTGCACCCCCGCCTCCGCGCTGATCGCCGGGGACCAGAACGAGAAGGATGGCGATGGCTGCGGGGCGGATTGCGCCTGCTGTGCGCATTGAGCGTGCCTTCAGTATCGCCGGATAGGATGGTGACGTTCAGCTGATGATTCATCGAGTGGAAGAGACCCCGGTATGAGCGGACACGATCATTCCCATGCTCTTCCGGCGGCGGGCCGGCGGGGCCGGCTGGCCGTGGTCTTCTCCATCACCGCGACGATCATGGTCGCCGAGGTCATCGGCGCGCTGGCTTCGGGCAGTCTGGCCCTGCTGGCCGACGCCGGGCACATGTTTACTGACTCAGCCGGGTTGCTGATCGCCTTGACCGCCGCGACCCTGGCGCTGCGCCCGGCCACGGACAAGCGCACCTGGGGGTACAAGCGCGCCGAGATCATCGCCGCGGCCGCGCAGGCCGCGGTGCTGCTGGCCGTGGGCGGCTTCGTAGCCGTGGAGGGCGTACGCCGGCTCATCGAACCCCCCGAGGTCGAATCCACCGCGATGCTCTGGTTCGGGGTGATCGGTTTGGCTGGCAACCTCATCGGTCTGGCGATCCTGGCCTCTTCCCGAGGTGAGAACCTGAACATGAAGGCCGCGTTCCTGGAGGTACTCAACGACGCCCTGGGATCGGTCGCAGTGATCGTTTCGGCGATCGTGATCGCCACCACCGGCTGGAATCGCGCCGATGCGGTGGTGTCCCTGTTGATCGCCGCACTGATCGTGCCCAGAGCCCTGATCCTGCTTCGCGACACCATCGACGTACTCATGGAGACCACCCCCAAGGGCTTGGACCTGGAGGCGGTCCGCATCCGGCTATCGGAGCTGCCGCACGTGCTGGAGGTCCATGACCTGCACGCTTCACGCATCGACTCCGACACCCCCGTGCTCTCCGCGCACGTCACCGTGCACAACGGCTGCCTGACCGCCGCGCACCTGGGCACTGTGCTGACCGACCTGCAACGGTGCGTGGCCCAGGATTTCCAAGTACCCATCGAACACTCCACCTTCCAAATCGAACCGGCCACCCACCCCCACACTGAGACCCTCCACCCCTGACCCACCCCTGCATCCCAGCCCCAGCTCATTCCCACCCCGACGGCACGGTGCCGTCGCCACCGACCGAAACGGATCCCTTCGTGAGCACACCGACCCGCAATCCGACCCCCTCTGATCCGTCAACACCGGGCACCACATCCCGCAAGGCCAAGACCATCGTCTGGGTCGTACTGGCCGCTGTGGTGCTGGCCGGGCTGATCGTCGGAGTGGTGGCCGCCAGCGGCCCCCGCGACGCCGCCCCCCAGGGCTCCGGGCAAACTGCCTCCTCCGGGACCGGGCAGAGCGCCCCCTCGGAGGCCACGCCGGTGATGCGCCCAGACAGCCGGGTACTGTCCAAGGCCCCGAACGAGCAGGCCGTGCTGGTGGAGTTCCTGGACTTCGAGTGCGAGGGCTGCAAGGCCGCCTACCCGGTCGTGGAAGAACTGCGCGCCGAGTACGCCGACACGGTGACCTTTGTGCACCGCTACTTCCCGCTGCCCGGACATCCCAACTCGATGACCGCCGCCGTAGCCGTGGAAGCCGCCGGCCAGCAGGGACAGTACGAGGCGATGTATCAGCAGATGTTCGACACCCAGGAGCAGTGGAGCCATACCACTGAGGACCGGAGCCCGGTGTTCCGCGGTTACGCCGAGGATCTCGGCCTGGACATGGCCGCCTACGATGCCGCGGTGGCTGACCCGGCCACCCGCGACCGCATCGAGGCCGACGTGGCCGACGGGACCGCGCTGGGCGTGCAGGGCACCCCGACCTTCTTCCTGGACGGACAGATGCTCACTCTGAACACCCTCGAGCAGTTCCGCGCCGAGGTCGACGCCGCCGCCACGACGGACTGACCGGGCCCATGAGTGTCCCCGACACCGACACCAATTCACCCATGACGATCCCCACGACCACCACCGACCGCCCTGCCGGTACCGGGCAGGCCTCCGACGTAGCGGGGATACCGACTGTCGCCCGGCACCGTCCGTTCGGCCTGGTGCTGTTGATCACCGGGGTGGTCGGCTGGGTGGCCTCGGCGATCCTGGTGCTCGAACGCCTGGAGCTGTACGAGGATGCCGGGTACATCACCAGCTGTGACATCAACCCCTGGGTGTCTTGCGGGAAGGTGATGGGGACCTGGCAGTCCGAGCTGTTCGGCTTCCCCAACCCGTTGATCGGCATCGTGGCGTTCGCCGTGGTCATCACCACCGCCATGGTGACCCTCTCCGGGGCGAGCCCCGGGCGCTGGTACTGGGCCGCCTGCAGGCCGGGGTCACCGCCGGCACGGTGTTCACCATCTGGCTGTGGTCCCAGGCGTTGTTCGAGATCCACATCCTGTGCCTGTACTGCATGATCGTGTGGGCGGCGATGATCCCGCTGTTCATCCTGCTCCCGTGCGCAACCTCGCCCACGGCGTGATCCCCGCGCACGCCGCGGTGGTGCGGTTCTCCGCCGGCTGGGCCGGAACCCTGGTGGCCATCGCCTATGTGGCCGTGGCCGCCTCGGTGTTCTGGACCTTCTTCCCGGCCCTCACCGGTTACTGACACACCAGCCGCACTACGGCCCGCCCACGCGCCCGCAACGAGGAGAAACCACACCATGGCCGAGACCGACGTGCTAGTGATCGGCGCCCGCCAAGCAGGGCTGGCGCTCGGGCACTACCTGAGGCGTGAGGAGCCGAGCTGTCGGCAAAGCCGGACACAGGTTGGGAAACCGAGAAGGGCAGGCAGTAGGTTCCTTGTCCAACAGGCCCTCTACCGCCACGTCGCGACAACCGGGCAGCTCCGTGAGGATGGAGGCAAGGTCCTCGCCCGGAAAGGAAGTACATGATCGGCTGGCTGGAGCGGTGGCAGATTCCCTTGTACCTGGTTGCCCTGGGAGCCGGTGCCGCTTGCGGAAGCGGCATAACCGAACCGACACCGTGTCCACGATCAAGGGCCAAGGCCCCACTCCTACTCCGGCCTCACCTGACCCCGCTCCGGCACCACCACCGCGGCCGAAGTCGCCGACGTTTGATCGCCTCGATGAAGGGAAATTCGCTATGCCGCCGATCGACCAGTGGGTCACGTTCGAACCCCTCACCGGCTCACCCGTCGGCATCGCCGCTCTGCTGTTCGCGGCACTGTATCTGCGAGGAGCGATCTGGATGTGGCGAAACAGGCGCCGTTGGGCGATCGCCCGCACAGCATCGTTCCTGATCGGGTGCGCCCTGATCTTCGCTATCACGATGTTCGGTGTGAACCGTCTCGCGACGGAATCCATCACAGCGCTGGTGTTCCAGCAGATCACCCTGCTGACCGTCGTTCCGCCGCTCCTCATCGCAGGGTCACCCGGGCTGCTGCTCCTGCGCAGCACACCGCACACCGGCCTCGGGCGTCTCGTGCTCCGTGCCGCGCACGGGGGACTGCGCTCACGATTCTGGAGCGCCGCACTGCACCCTGTGGTCGCCATCGTCATTGCGATACTGCTGTACCCGGTCCTCTACCTGACCGACGCGATCAGCGTCATCATGCGCATCCCCTTCGGCCAGGACGCCTTGCTCTTCGTCATCCTCGTCCTCGGCATCGTCTCGGCAACACCGCTATGGTCCTCCGATCCGCTACCGCGCCAACCCTCCTTCGCCGCACGATTCGTCGATATCGCCGTCGAGATCCAGATCCACGCCATTTTCGGCCTGATCCTGCTCCGTACCGCCACACCGCTGTTCAGCGCATACGCCACCCCCACAGGCAGCCATGACCCCGTCATCGACCAGGCGATCGCCGGCACGCTGGTATGGACCTACGCGGAGCTGCCGATGTTCGTAGTGCTCATCGTCTGCCTGTCCCGCTGGCGAGCCCGCGACGTGCGCACCTCGAGACAGCGACAGAAAGCCGAGGACGCCGAACTCGACTCTTACAACGAGTACCTCGCCAGCCTCTCCCGAAGACGGAACGAGAGCTAGGGCATGTCTGACAATCGTTTGGACCACGCGAGCACAGCGTTCAACACCACGGCGGCCCGGTAGACGATCGCGTACTTGTCGTACCGGGTCGCCAGGCCCCGCCATTGCTTCAGGTGCGCGTACTGGCGCTCGATCACGTTCCGGCCCTTGTAAGCCTGCGAGTCCAGGCCCACGGGACGGCCACCGGCCGAGCCGCGGCGCCTGCGGTGGCCCTGCTGATCCGCCGGCTCGGGGATCACGGCTTTGATCCGGCGGGCACGCAGGTGGGTGCGGATCGCCCGGGAGGAGTACGCCTTGTCGCCCAGCACCGCCTCGGGGCGGGTCCGGGGCCGCCCTACCGGCCGTGCCACGCGCAGCCGCCCCAGCAGCGGCAGCAGCATCGGGGAGTCCCCGGCTTGGCCGGGGGTGATCAGGCTGACCAGCGGCAGCCCGGTCCCATCGACGAGCTGATGGATCTTCGTGCTCAGCCCTCCCCGGGAGCGCCCGATGCCGTGATCGGCCGGCTCCTCATGCAGATTCCTGTAGTTCGACCCATCCCCCTGTGAGGCGGGTGATGTTCGTCGCGTGCTGATGCGCGCGGGCGATCGTGGAGTCCACCGAGACCGACCAATCGATCAGGCCTTCGGCGTCCGCGGCGGCGGTCAGCCTCGCCAGCACCGCATCCCAGGTGCCCTCTTCAGCTAAGCGCCGGTGCCAGGTCCACACGGTCTGCCAAGGCCCGTAGACCTCGGGCAGATCCCTCCATGCAATCCCGCACCGATATCGGTAGATGATCGCCTCCACCATCGTGCGGGCGTCCGAGAACGGCCTGCCGGCCCTGCCGGTCCGGGTCGGGAGCATCGGGGCGATCAACTCCCATTGGGCATCGGAGAGCATCTGGAAGCGGGACATGCCTTCCAGGGTGTCAGCTGGCCCCCTGGATCCATTCTCAGACACGCCCTAGGACCCCGTGGGACCCAGGGGAGGCGTGGGGCCCAGGGGAGGCGTGGGGCCCATGGGAGCCCGGGGAACCCGGGGAGCGGTGCTGGCGTCGGGGTGCGGTGTCGGCGTCGGGAAGGGCCTTGACGGCCGTCAAGGGCGTCTGTGGACCTCGTGCGCGGGCGGGCCTGGACAGGGGAGTGACACCGCACCCTGCGCGAACTTGTGAGCCACGAAGGCGTTGCAGGCTCCGGTCGTCGTCGATCGACGCACGCCAGGCGGTGTCGTGGACGTAGACCCGTTGCGGGGCATGGGGTGTGCCACGACGCCCTTGCCTGCCACCGGTCTGCCCACCGCCCACCTGGCGCAGCTGTTGGTGTGGGGTGCAGTTGCGACGAGGGTGTCGACGCCTCGGGACGGGCACTGGGCGCTGGAGATCGGCGTGGCCCGTGGAGCGCGTTGCGCCTCGGACGCCGGGACAGGAGCCGCGGTGGAGGATCCGTGGTCGGCCCACAGCGGGGGTCGGCCGCTGAGCGGGGCCCAGCGGGCGTGTCTGCCGCCTGCGGGGCCATGACCAGGCCTCAGGCGGGGAAACGGGTTGCAGGCGCGCGGGGTGGCCTCGGCAGGGGATGACGGCCTCGAGCGAAGAAGACGGCCTTGAAAGAGGATCCCGGCCGCACCAGCACCATCCGGACGGGGAGACAGGATGCCCATTGGTCTCGTGGAGCCCTTGCACGGCGTCCGGCCGGCTCCTGGCGGACCTCTGGAGCACTGTCGTGGGGGCAGACAGGCGAGGAGAACTCTCTGGACAGGGGTTTGGGGTCGGCGCTCTGCTGTCGGCGACAGGGCGGCAGCGCGCCGTCAGCGTCCCGGCCAGGGCCGTGCCTTCCTTGACCATGAGCAGACGCCGACGTGACGGGCTGCCTGTCTGCAGCGGTGTCGGCTCACGTGGAGGAGCCCCACCCGGTTCCCCTGTCCTGCCCTGCCTGTCCTGTTGCCACGTCTCCGCGCCCGCCCCCATAGGCCGGACGGGCGAGGAGGTGGCGTTCTGACCTCGGGAGCGGCCCCCCAGGCGTCCGGAAGGGGTGGGGAGGTGTGCTGGAGACAGCGGAAGGCCCGCAGCACGTGATGTGCTGCGGGCCTTCCGTCAGTGGCGGTGAGCCGTTAGGTCAGTGACCGATCTGATTGCCCTTGTCGCCCTCCACGGCGTGGTGGCCGTGGTCGCTGTGGAGCTGTGCCTCGACGAGCTCCTGGCGGGTGACGGGCTCCACGCGCTCCTCGAAGAAGAGGCGGGACATGCCGGCACGGGTCTTCTCCATGAGGGACACCTTGCCCTTGCGACCCGGGGTGGCCGGGATCGGGCGCGGGGACTCGAAGGAGACCAGGCGGTACATCTCGTAGTCGGTCAGGTTGCGGTGACGCTCCGAGAAGCCGCCCTCCGGGGACATCTCCACGACGCCGGCCTCATGACCGTGCAGGACCAGCTCGCGGTCCTTGCGCTGCAGCGAGAGGCAGATGCGGCGGGTCACGATGAAGGCGATCACCGGGCCGATGAAGAACAGCGTGCGGAGGATGTACAGCACGTCGTTCAGGGACACCTGGAAGTGGGTGGCGATGAGGTCCGACGAGGCGGCGGCCCACATCACGCAGTACCAGGTGACGCCGGCGACACCGGCGGCGGTGCGACCCGGGGCGTTGCGCGGGCGGTCCAGGATGTGGTGCTCGCGGTTGTCCTTGGTCATCCAGGCCTCGATCCACGGCCACAGGATCATGCCGAAGATCAGGATGCCGACCGGCATCAGCGGGACCAGCACGCCCATGGGCAGCGAGACGCTGGAGCCCCACGGCATCGGGATGTTCCACAGGAAGGAGAAGTCGCCGATCATGCCCGGCATCAGGCGCAGGGCGCCGTCGAACCAGCCGATGTACCAGTCAGGCTGGGTACCGGCCTGCACCGGGGACGGGTCGTACGGACCGTAGTTCCACATCGCGTTGATGGTGACGGTGCCGGCCATGAGGGCCAGGACGCCGAACACGATGAAGAAGAAGCCGCCGGCCTTCGCCGCGTACACCGGGCCGACCGGGTAGCCGACCACGTTGTTCTCGGTGCGGCCCGGACCCGGGTACTGGGTGTGCTTGTGGGTGACGACCATGAACAGGTGCATCACGATGAGCAGCAGGATGATCGCCGGGACGATCATGATGTGCAGCGCGTACAGGCGACCCACGATGGAGTAGCCGGGGAACTCGCCGCCGAACAGGAACATCGAGATGTGCGTGCCGACGATCGGCAGGGACTTCAGGATGCCGTCGATGATGCGCAGGCCGTTGCCGGAGAGCACCTCGTCCGGGAGGGAGTAGCCGGTGAAGCCGGCAGCCCAGCCCATCATGAGGAGGCCGCAGCCGACGACCCAGTTGAGCTCACGCGGGCGACGGAACGCGCCGGTGAAGAAGACGCGCAGCATGTGCACGGACATCGCGGCCACGAACAGCAGCGCCGCCCAGTGGTGCAGCTGGCGCATGAAGAGGCCGCCGCGGATGTCGAAGCTGATGTCCAGCGTCGAGGCGTAGGCGGCGGACATCTCGATGCCGTAGAGCGGAGCGTAGGCGCCCTCGTAGGTGACGTGCGCCATCGACGGATCGAAGAAGAAGGTCAGGAACGCGCCGGACAGCAGCAGGATGACGAAGCTGTAGAGGGCAACCTCGCCGAACATGAAGGTCCAGTGGTCCGGGAAGATCTTGCGGCCGAACTCCTTGACGATGGGGGACATGCCCACACGGGTGTCGAGGTAGTTCGCCAGGCGGCCGGTGCGGGTGGCCGGCTGAAACTCTTTCACAGTGGTGCTCATGGGTATCAGCCACGCTCCCAGTAGACAGGTCCGACAGGCTCATGGAAGTCGCTCTGGGCGACGAGGAAGCCCTCGTCGTTCACAGCGATCGGCAGCTGCGGTAGCGCGTGGCTGGCCGGGCCGAAGATCACCTTGCACTCCTGCGTCAGGTCGAAGGTCGACTGGTGGCAGGGGCACAGGAGGTGGTGGGTGTGCTGCTCGTACAGGGCGATCGGGCAGCCCACGTGGGTGCAGACCTTGGAGTAGGCGAAGATGCCGTCCACGTTCCAGTCCTCGCGACCCGGGGTGATCTTCACCTTGGCGGGATCGAGGCGCATGAGCAGGACGACGGCCTTGGCCTTCTCGTTCAGCTTGCCGTGGGGCAGGTCGTTCAGACCCTCCGGGATCACGTGCACGGCGGAGCCGACGGTGACGTCGGAGGCCTTGATCGGCGAACCGGTGGGGTCACGCACGAGGCGGACGCCCTCGGCCCACATGGTGTGGCGCAGGCGCTCGACGCCGAAGTTCTCGGTCTCCCTGTCGGAGAAGTTGTCCGTGTTGTCCAGGTCGCGGAACACTGCGATGAACGGCAGCGGGGCCAGGACGGCGGCGCCGATCAGGGTGTTGCGGAGCAGGGGACGGCGCTTGATCTGCGTCTCGTCCATGATGTCCTGCATCATGCCGGCGGCGAGCTGGCGATCGGCCTCGGTGCGGACCTCGTGACGCTCCTCGACCATCTCGTGGTCCGGCATGAGCGTCTTCGCCCAGTGGACGATGCCCACGCCGATGCCGAGCATCGCGAGGGCGGTGCCGACGCCCAGCAGGAGGTTCTGCAGGAAGATGACGTCGAACGACTCGTTGTTGCCGATCTGGCCCACACCGAAGTAGCCGACGAAGAAGATGACGGTGCCGATGATCGAGATCAGGAATAGCACCGAGACCTGACGCTCAGCGCGCTTCGCGGCCTTCGGATCCTCGTCAGCCATCCTCAGGCGGTGCGGAGGCAGCCCGGGGTTGTCGATGGCGTACCGGGGAGCGTCCCCACCGGCGTGCTCGAGGGCGTCCGAGGGGCGCTGGGTCCCTCCGTTGCCGTGCTCGCCCATATGACTCATTTCCTTTGCTTGTGTGAGTGATGCAGTGTCTAACGGCCGGCGCCCAGGGCGCCGACGGGGTCAGGAGGACCGGGAGGTCAGCCAGACCATGAAGCCGATGATCACGGCCAGGCCGGCAGTCCAGATGAAGAGGCCCTCGGAGACCGGACCCAGGGAACCCAGGGAGAGACCGCCGGGCGAGCCGTTGTTCTCGATGGTCTTGAGGTAGGCGATGATGTCGCGCTTGTCCTCGGGCTTCAGGTTGGCGTCGGAGAACACGGGCATGTTCTGCGGGCCGGTGGCCATCGCCTCGTAGATGTGCTTCTCGGACACGCCCTCCAGGGTGGGGGCGAACTTGCCGCGGGTCAGCGCACCGCCGGCGGCGGCGGCGTTGTGGCACATGGCGCAGTTGATGCGGAACAGCTCGCCGCCCTTGGCGATGTTCACGTCCTCTTGGTCCGCGTCGAGGTACTCCTCGTCCGGGATGGCCGGGCCGGCGCCGAGGGAGGCGACGTAGGCCGACATCTGCGCGGTCTGCTCCTCGTTGAACTGGACCGGCTTCATGCGGGCCTGCGGGCCGTTCATCTGCATCGGCATGCGGCCGGTGCCGACCTGGAAGTCGACCGAGGCCGCGCCCACGCCGATGAGCGACGGAGCGGCGTCGCTGCCGGCGGCACCAATGCCGTGACAGGTGGCGCAGTTCGCGTTGAACAGCTTCTCACCCTCGGCGATGTCGTCGCTCGAGGCGGCCGTCGTGACCTGGGTGGCCGCCTGGGCCTGGTTGACCGTGCTGGCGACCGAGTAGAGGCCGCCGGTCACCAGAAGCCCCAGCAGAAGCAGTGCCAGCCCCATGAGCGGGTGGCGGCGGTGCTGCGATAGTGCCTTCACAGTGGGTTCCTTACGTTGTCTGCCGAATCGACACCATGATGCCTGGTCGATTCGCCTCGGGTGCGGAGTGAGTCCTGGCGTGCCGTCCGTCAGAGCGGGGCGACGATGTCCAGGAAGTAGACGATGAAGAAGAGGGCGATCCACACGACGTCGACGAAGTGCCAGTAGTAGGACACGACGATCGCGGAGGTCGCCTCATGGTGGCCGAAGCGGCGGGCGAGGTAGGCGCGTCCGATGATGAACATGAACGCGATGATGCCGCCGGTCACGTGGATGGCGTGGAAGCCGGTGGTGATGTAGAAGGCCGAGCCGTAGGCGTTGGCGGCGATGGTGACACCCTCGGACACGAGCACGGCGTACTCGTAGGACTGGACGGCCACGAAGATGGAGCCCATGATCACGGTGAGGATGAACCACTCGACCATGCCCCAGGACTTGAAGGCGAAGAGGCCTCCGGTCCGGCGCGGCTGAAGCCGCTCGGCGGCGAACACGCCGAACTGGGCGGTCACGGAGGACAGCACCAGGATCACGGTGTTCACGAAGGCGAGCGGGATGTTCAGGATCTCGGAGTGGGTCGCCCAGAGCTCCGGAGACGTGGAGCGCAGGGTGAAGTACATGGCGAAGAGCCCGCCGAAGAACATGAGCTCACTCGCCAACCACACCATGGTTCCGACCTGGACCATGTTGGGGCGGCTCGAGAGCCCGGTGGGCGCGGGCTGCTGGAGAGCGGGAGTTGCAGTGGTCACCTGCCCATTATGGCCCTAAACCGTGTCCGGTGCCCAACCGGACGCTACCGTGTCGCAACCTCATTCGTCGCCGGGATGCCGCCTGCTGTCCGACGTTTCAAGGTCGATGGTCAGGAAACGATCAGTCTCACGATGCGTCACATCGTGAACAGCCCTCCGCCGCCGTGCGGACGTCCCCGATACAGTCGTATGCGTGAACGCCCAGCCCACCACCGCCGTCGCCCCGTCCACCTGGCCCGAGATCCTCGGCGATCTCACCTCGTCCACCGACCTGACCCCGGGACAGGCGGCCTGGGCCATGGAGGAGATGATGGGCGGGACCGCCACCGAGGCCCAGGTCGGGGGATTCCTGGCCGCCCTCACCGCGAAGGGGGTCACCGTTCCGGAGCTCCTCGGTCTCACCGAGGTCATGGTGGGCCGGGCGCGACCGGTGCACGTGCCCGGGCAGACCCTGGACATCGTCGGCACCGGGGGAGACCGCCTCGGCACCGTGAACATCTCGACCATGTCGTCGCTCGTGGCCACCGGTGCGGGAGCGCGTGTGGTGAAGCACGGCAACCGCGGTGCCTCGTCCACCGCCGGCGCAGCGGACGTGATCGAGGCCCTCGGCGTGGACCTGTCCATGCCGGCGGAGAAGGCCGAGGAGTGCGCGGAGGCCGTCGGCATGACGTTCCTGTTCGCGCAGAACTACCACCCGTCCATGAAGTACGTGGCCCCCGCCCGCCGCCAGCTGGGCGTCCCCACTGTGTTCAACTTCCTTGGGCCGCTGTCCAACCCGGCCCAGGTCACGGCCCAGGCGCTCGGCTGCTCGGACGCCGTGATGGCGCCGCTGCTGGCCCAGGTCCTGGCCGATCGTGGCGTGCGCGGGTTCGTCTTCCGCGGCTCGGACGGCCGGGACAAGGTCACCACCTCCGGCCCCTCCGCCCTCTACGAGGTGCGTGGGACGGTGACCGAGCACGAGCTGGACCCCCGTGACTACGGCATCGAGCTGCAGACCGTGGAGGCACTGGCCGGCAAGGACGGCCAGCACAACGCGCGCATCGTCCGCGCCCTGCTGGCGGGGGAGAAGGGCCCGATCAGGGACGCGGTGCTCCTGAACGCGGCCGTCGGACTCGTGGCGAACGACCCGGACGCCTCGCGCCCGCTGCCCGAGCGCATCACGGAGAAGATGACGGTCGCCGCCGAGTCCATCGACTCCGGGGCCGCCCAGGACGTCCTGGACCGCTGGGTCGCCTTTTCCCGCTCCTGACCTGCGGCGTCGCCGCACAGCCGACGACGACGGCCGCCTCACCTTCGACGTGAAGGTGAGGCGGCCGTCGTCGTGCTCAGGGGGAGTGGGCCGCCGGGCGGGGGAGGGGCCCCGCGGCGCGCCGGGGGCGGCGTCAGTCGCCGAAGCCGAGGGCCCAGCCCTCCCCGAGGTCCTCCGAGGAGTAGGTGCGGAAGGCCAGCATGGTCTCGGTGTCCTGGATGCCCGAGACCTTGGAGAGCTGGTCGGCGATGGTGTCCGCGAGGTCGTCGTACTCGCGCAGCTTCACCATGGCCACGAGGTCCCAGCCGCCGGTCACCGAGTACACGGCGGAGACGCCCTCGAGGCCGGCGATCTTCTCGGCGGTCTCCGGGATGCTGGACTTGTCCGTGCGGATCATGACGATCGCGGTCACCATGGCGGCGTCCTTCCGTTGGCGTGGGGCGCCGGGGGAGTGGCACTCCGCCTGCGCTGGTTCGTCACTCACTCTACGACGACGGCACGCGCCTCGGTCCGGTCATGTCGCCGGATGCCGTGGTCGGCGTCATATCGACGCCTCGAGGCGACGTCGGAGCGGCCGGCCGGCGTCAGCGGAGGCGCAGCAGCCGCCCGGACAGGGCGCGGCGGCCGAGGAGGAACACCGCCAGCGTGCCCGCGGCCACGAGGACGAACGGCAGGGGAGCGCCGCCCTGGTCGAGGACCACGCGCAGGACCATGCCGACCACCAGGGTGCCGAGCCAGACGCCGACGCCGGCGGGCCAGACCTGGACCCACCGTTGCGCCCGCGTTCGGCAGAGGGCCACGGAGGCCGCCAGCAGGCCGATGAGGAACGGCGCGGCGGTGAGGAGAAGCCCCAGGAGGCCGTTCTGGGTGGTGTGCTCGCGCTGGCCGATGGCCACGAAGACGGTCACCAGCACGGCGTCGACCAGTAGGGCGACCGGGATCGTCCAGCTCGGCAGGGCGTGTGCGGTGCGCGGGCGGGAGCCTGCAGCGGGCTCGGGTGTGTGCGTGGCGCGGTCCATGGTGCCATTGTCCCACCCCACGTCCGTCCCACCCACGACGTCCCATTCACGTCTGTGCCCTTGGCGTCTGTCCCATCGGATGCGGTGTGGGGTCCGGTGTCGGTGTCGTCGGGAGCCGCCGGACGACCCGGGAGAGGCCGTGCGGAGCACCGCCGAACCGCTACCTTACATAATGTACATTATCGGCCTGACAGGTAGACCCCGACTTTCTGCGGTTTCTGCCGGACAGGCATACCGGACCTTCAACACGGTCACGTGAATGTTCACGGCCTACTCCTACCTTCACCGTCAACCTTCACGTGATCCGGCTCGGACCCGCGTCAGCCCTGTGCGCGGCTTCGAGGTGACGGACACGACGGCCTGCGCGCGCAGGTCCTTCACCGGACGGAACGACGTGCGCGCATAGGCTGACGGGTATGCCTGCTCTCACCCGTCAGACGCCCCTCCATCTCCTGCGTGGCGCCGCCGTCGGCACCGCCGAGGTCCTGCCCGGCATCAGCGGCGGCACCGTGATGATGATCGTGGGCGTCTACGAGCAGCTCATCCGCTCCGCCGGCCACTTCGTGGGCGGGTTGAAGGGCCTGGCCACGGACAAGCCGGCCGCCTATGAGGACCTGCGCCAGGTGCGCTGGGACATCGTGATCCCGGTGGTCCTCGGCATGTTCCCGGCGCTGATCCTGGGCGCGAAGTTCATCGCGCCGGCCGTCGAGGACCATCCGATCCAGACCTTCGGCGTCTTCTTCGGCATGTCCATGGCCGCCGTCCTGATCCCGATCCTCGCGGTGGGACGGGACTGGAACACCCGCAACGTCGTCGTGGCCGTCGTCGCGGCGATCGCCGCCTTCCTGGTCTTCGGGCTGCCGATCCAACAGCTCGCCGCGAACCCGTTCATCGTCTTCGTGGCGGCCGCGATCGCCGTCTGCGCCCTGGCGCTGCCCGGGCTGTCGGGCTCGTTCCTGCTGCTGAGCTTCGGCCTCTACGAGCCCACACTCAACGCCGTCAACGAGCGGGACTGGGGATACCTGGCGATCTTCGCCGCCGGTGCGATCCTCGGGCTCGGCCTGTTCGTCCGCGCCCTGCAGCGCCTCCTCGAGCACCACCACGGCGTCACCCTCGCGGTCGTCGCCGGCCTGATGGTCGGCGCCCTGCGGGCGCTGTGGCCGTGGCAGGTCGAGGACGAGCGCACCCTCCTCGCCCCGAGCGAGGCGGTCCCGGAGACCGTCGGCCTCGTGGTGGCCGGCGCCGCCGTCGTCCTGCTCATCACCTGGCTGGGGCACAAGTACCAGACCGAGTGACCACGGGACCGGCAGATGCGGCTCAGCCGGCCACGTACTCCGCCAGGTGCTCGCCGGTGAGACTCCCGCGGCCGTCCCTCGTGGCCTCCACCAGCGTGGCCGGCGTCCCCTCGAACACCACCGTGCCGCCCTCGGCACCGGCGCCCGGGCCGATGTCCACGAGCCAGTCGGCGTGCGCCATGACGGCCTGATGATGCTCGATCGCGATGACCGAGATACCGGAGTCCACCATGCGGTCCAGCATCTCGAGCATCTGCTGGACGTCCTGCAGGTGCAGGCCCACGGTCGGCTCGTCGAGGACCACCACCGTCCGCCCGGCGTCCTTCGTCCCCTTCCGGGACTTCGCCCGCTCCCCCAGGTGGCTCGCGAGCTTCAACCGCTGCCGTTCGCCGCCGGACAGCGTGGTCAGCGGCTGACCCAGGGCGAGATAGCCCAGGCCCACGTCCTGGAGGCGCCGCAGCGTCGTCGCCGCGGACGGGATGCGCTGCTCCCCCTCCGGCGCGTCGAAGAACTCCGCTGCGTCGTCCACGGACATGCGCAGGACCTCGGAGATGTCCCTGCCGCCGAGGCGGTGCTCGAGCACCTCTGCCATGAAGCGCCGGCCCTCGCACGCGTCGCACACGGCGGCGGCGTCACCGGTGGCCGCCCCCTCCGGGTACAGGACGCCGTTGCCCCGGCACTCCGGGCAGGCGCCGTCCGAGTTCGGGCTGAACAGGGCCGGCTTCACCCCGTTGGCCTTGGCGAAGGCCTTCCGGATCGGCTCCAGGACCCCGGTGTAGGTCGCCGGGTTCGACCTGCGGGAACCGCGGATGGGCGCCTGGTCCACCAGCACCACGGCCACGTCCCCCGCGGCGGTCCCCGCCTCCACCTGCCGCATGGCCGCCCGCATCAGCGTGGACTTGCCGGATCCGGCCACGCCCGTGAGCACCACGAGCCGGCCCAGCGGCAGGTCCACGTCCACGTCCTGCAGGTTGTGCTCCGTCGCCCCGCGCACGGCGATCACGCCGTGGTCCGCGTCCCGCACCGCGGCCTTCACACTGACCCGGTCGTGCAGGTGGCGTCCGGTGGGCGTGTCCGCCTCCTTCAGCTGGTCCACGGTCCCGGTGAACACGATCTCACCGCCGGCGGCTCCCGGGCCGGGACCCATGTCCACCACATGGTCCGCGATCGCGATGGTCTCCGGCTTGTGCTCCACCACCAGGACGGTGTTGCCCTTGTCCCGCAGCTGCAGCAGCAGGTCGTTCATGTGCGCGATGTCATGCGGGTGCAGGCCGGTGGTCGGCTCGTCGAAGACGTAGGTCACGTCGGTCAGCGAGGACCCGAGGTGGCGGATCATCTTCGTCCGCTGCGCCTCTCCCCCGGACAGCGAGCCGCTGGCCCGCTCCAGGCTCAGGTACCCCAGGCCGATCTTCACGAACGCCTCCAGCAGCTCCCTGATGGTCCTGATGAGTCCGGAGGCCTCGGAGTCGTCGAGCCGCTCGAACCACTCGGCGAGCTCGGTGATCTGCATGGCGCAGAGGTCGGCGATGGACTTCCCGGCGATCCTCGACCCTCTGGCCCGCTCGTTGAGCCTGGTGCCGTCGCACTCCGGGCACGGCAGGGTGGTGACGGCCCGGTCCACGAAGGCGCGTACGTGTGGCTGCATGGACTCGCGGTCCTTCTGCAGGAACGCGGACTCCACCTGGGCACGCAGGCCCTGGTAGGTCATGTTCACGCCGCTCATCTTGATCTTGACCGGCTCCTTGTCCAACAGGTCGTGGAGCTCGGCCTTCGTGTACTTCGCGATCGGCTTGGAGTTGTCGAAGAAGCCGGACTCGGTGAACTTCTTCACGGCCCAGCCGTCGGGTGTGTATCCCGGGATGGTGAAGGGGCCCTCGTCCAGGGACTTGGAGGAGTCGTAGAGCTGGGTCAGGTCCAGGTCCTGCCGGGTGCCGGTGCCCTCGCACTCCGGGCACATGCCGCCGAGGATCTCGAAGCTCCGGCGCTCCTTCTTCCCCTTGTTCCTGCCGGTCGTCAGCGTCACCGCGCCGGCGCCGGAGAGGGAGGCGACGTTGAAGGAGTACGCCTTCGGGGAGTCCAGGCGCGGCTCGGCGATGCGGGAGAACAGGAGCCGCAGCAGGGCGTTGGCGTCCGTCACCGTGCCCACCGTGGAGCGGACGTTGCCGCCCAGGCGCTCCTGGTCCACGATGATCGCCGGTGTCAGCCCCTCGAGCCGCTCCACGTCCGGCCTGGGCAGCGCGGGCATGAAGCCCTGCACGAAGGCAGGGTAGGTCTCGTTGATCATCCGCTGGGCGTCGGCGGCGATGGTGCCGAACACCAGGGAGGACTTCCCGGAGCCGGAGACGCCGGTGAAGACGGTGAGCCGGCGCTTGGGGATCTCGAGGTCGAACCCGCGCAGGTTGTTCTGGCGTGCGCCCACCACGCGGAGGGTGCCGTGGGCGTCGGCGGGATGGACGGTGTGAGGAGCCCTGTCAGTCACGGGCCCATCGTAGGCCCGGCCCTCAGGGCTCCGCGCCCCTCCCGGCGGGTTCGTCGGAGCCGCTCAGATGCGTGCGACCGCCCGCACCGCCTCGTCGATCGCCCGCTTCGCGTCGATCTCCCCGGCCTTCAGCGCTCCGCCGACCACGTGGATCCGCTCCTCCGGCATCCCGGCGGCCCGCAGCCGGACGGCCAGGCTCGCCTCGGACTCCTGGCCGGCGCAGACCACGACGTCGGTCACGGCCAGGACCTTCCGGCTCACCTCGGTCCGCTTCCGCAGCCTGCCCACCGTCCGGGTCACCTCGATGTGCAGGCCGGCGTCGTCGATCCTGAGGTACCTGACGCCGGAGTGCTGCACCACGCCCCTGGCCTTCAGGGTTCCGCGGTGCACCCAGCCCGTGGTGGCGCCCAGGCGGGCGCCGATCCTTCCCGGACTGCGCTGGAGCAGGTGCACGGTGCGCGGCACGGCGGGGGCGGTGCGCGGGGCCAGTCCCCCACGGCCGCCGAAGTCCGGGTCCACGCCCCACTCCCGCTCCCAGTCCGCATGCTCCTGGAAGGCGCCGTGCGGGTGGTCGGCCGGTGTGGTGAGCAGCTCGGCGACGTCGACGCCGATCCCGCCGGCCCCGATCACAGCGACGGTGTCCCCGCAGGTGACGGTGCCGTCCACCACGTCCGGGTAGGCGTGCACCTCGGGACGGTCGATGCCGGGGATGTCCAGCTCGCGGGGCACCACTCCGGTGGCCACCACCACGTGGTCGAAGGCGGGCTCTCCGGCCCCGCCTGTGAGTATCGCCGCATCAGCGCGGACGCCGGTGCGGACGTCCACGCCCAGGGGCTCCAGCCGATGCCGGAAGTGCGCGAGCGCCTCGGCGAACTCCTCCTTGCCCGGGATCCTGCGGGCAAGGCGGAACTGTCCGCCGACCCGCTCCTGCTCCTCGAAGAGGGTCACGGCGTGCCCGGCCTCCGCGGCGGCATGGGCCGCCGCCAGTCCTGCCGGTCCGCCCCCGACGACGGCCACGCGCAGTGCGCCGTCGGCCCGCCCGGCGGACGGCATGGCGGGCATCCCGAGGCGGGTGTACGGCTCCTCCGTCTCCCGGCCGGCCCGCGGATTGACCAGGCAGGTGACGGTGCGCCCGGAGAAGACGTGGTCGAGGCAGGCCTGGTTGCAGCCGATGCAGGGGGTGATGGCCTGCTCGTGGTCCGCCTGCGCCTTGCGGACCCAGTGACCGTCAGCCAGGAACGGCCGCGCCATGGTGACGGCGTCGGCCTGGTCGGCGGAGAGGATCTGCTCGGCCGTGTGCGGCAGCGTGATGCGGTTCGAGGCCGAGACGGGGATGTCCACCACGTCCTTGACCCGCGCCGTCGCGGTGGCGAAGGCGGCCCGCGGGACCGAGGTGACGATGGTCGGGACGCGGGCCTCGTGCCAGCCGATGCCGGTGTTGATCAGGTCGGCCCCGCAGCGCTCCACGGCACGGGCCGCGTCGAGGATCTCCTCCAGGGTCTGGCCGTCCTGCACCAGGTCCACCATGGACAGGCGCACGCTGATGACGAACCCCTCCCCGGCGGCCTGACGGATGCCGGTGACGATCTCCTCCAGGAAGCGCCGGCGGTTCCGGGCGGACCCGCCGTAGCAGTCGGTCCGACGGTTGGTGGCCGGGGCCAGGAACTGGTTGATCAGGTACCCCTCGGAGGCCATGACCTCCACGCCGTCGTAGCCGGCCTGCCGTGCCCAGCCGGCGGCCCGCACGAAGTCCCGGACCGTCCGCCGCACCGCCGTGGTGGGCAGGGCGAACGCCGTCACGGGGCTGATGGGCGCCCGGGTCCGTGAGGCGGACACCTGCAGCGGGGACTGCGCATAGCGCCCGGCGTGCAACAGCTGGGCCAGGATGTGGCCGCCCTCGCCGTGCACCGCGTCGGTCACCACCCGGTGGGCCTCGGCATCCTTCCGCGTGGCGAGCATGCCGGCACCCGGCGAGAGCCGCCCGAGCCGGTTCGGGGCGAACCCGCCGGTGACGATCAGCCCCACTCCCCCGCGGGCGCGCTCGGCGTAGAACTCCGCCAGGCGGGGCAGGTCCGCATGGGAGCCCTCCAGCCCCATGTGCATCGAGCCCATGACCACGCGGTTCGGCAGGGTCAGGTGACCCACCTGCCAGGGGGAGAAGAGGCGGGGGTAGCCGCCCCGCCCGGAACGGGCGGTGGGCGGCACGGACGGCGAGGCGGGGGCTGCGGTGCGGTGCGGGACGTCGACCATGCGGACATCCTACTCACGAGTAGCCGGAGGCGGCCCGGCACCGCCCCGGATCCGTGACCGAACCGTTGTCCGCCGCGCGCGGACGCGCCGCGTCCTTGAGTGTCGCCTGTGACACAATCGGCCCCATGGGTATGGAGTGGTTCCAGGACAACGCGTGGTGGCTCTGGCTGGCCGCCGCCCTCGTGCTGGCCGGCGTGGAGATCCTCATGGTGGACCTGATCTTCCTCATGCTCGGCGTCGGCGCGCTCAGCGGCATGGCCGCGGCCCTCGCCGGCGCGAACCGTGGCTTCAGGGCGTCGTGTTCGCGGTCGTCTCCCTGGCGATGCTCGGCCTCGCGCGACCCACCGCCCTGAAGCGCCTGCACGGATCGGCGGACGACTCCCCCTCCTACCTCGAGTCCCTCACCGGCCGCCGGGTCACCTCCCCTGCGGCCATCACCTCCACCTCCGGCACGCTCACCGTGGACGGGGACACCTGGACCGCCCGCACCGAGCCGGACGCCCCGGAGGCCGAGGCCGGCGCCGAGGTCACGGTCCTGCGCGTGGACGGCGCCACCCTCATGGTCCGCCCGGTACCCCGGATCGACTGGGACTCGGCCGAGGAGGACCCCGCCCGCCGCTGACCCCGCACCGGCCGGCCCTGAGCGGGTCGCCCCGGATCATCCCCACCCCGCGTCTGTCCTGCACCGACCCAACGACCTCCCTTCGACGAAAGGCATCACATGGAGTCACTCATCGTCGTGCTCGTCCTGATCGCCGTGGTGGTGATGATCCTGGCCTCCTCGGTCAAGATCGTGCCCCAGGCGCGGACGGCCAACATCGAGCGCCTGGGCAAGTACCAGCGCACCGCCGGAGCCGGCCTGACGCTGGTCATCCCGTTCATCGACCGCATGCTCCCCCACATGGACATGCGTGAGCAGGTCGTCTCCTTCCCGCCGCAGCCGGTGATCACCGAGGACAACCTCGTGGTCTCCATCGACACGGTGGTCTACTTCCAGGTGACCGACGCCAAGGCGGCCACCTACGAGATCGCCAACTACATCCACGCCGTGGAG
The DNA here is from genome assembly GCF_057364565.1 of Micrococcus sp. LASM2_SD2. Classification (NCBI taxonomy): domain Bacteria; kingdom Bacillati; phylum Actinomycetota; class Actinomycetes; order Micrococcales; family Micrococcaceae; genus Micrococcus; species Micrococcus sp. LASM2_SD2. The sequence goes on from NZ_JBNFOB010000009.1 coordinate 20,122, forward strand.
CAGCTGACCACCACCACCCTGCGCAACGTGGTCGGCGGCATGAACCTGGAGGAGGCCCTGACCTCCCGCGACGCCATCAACAACCAGCTGCGCGGCGTCCTGGACGAGGCCACCGGCAAGTGGGGCCTGCGCGTCTCCCGCGTGGAGCTCAAGGCGATCGACCCGCCGCACTCCATCCAGGATTCCATGGAGAAGCAGATGCGCGCCGAGCGCGACCGCCGTGCGGCCATCCTCACCGCAGAGGGCACCAAGCAGGCGCAGATCCTCACCGCCGAGGGTGAGCGCCAGGCCCAGATCCTCGCCGCCGAGGGCGACGCCCAGGCACGCATCCTGCGGGCCAACGCCGAGGCCGAGGCCATCGACGTGGTGTTCGACGCCATCCATGCCGGCGGCGCCGACCCGGACGTGCTGGCCTACCAGTACCTGCAGCAGCTGCCCAAGATCGCCGAGGGCCAGTCCAACACCATGTTCGTGGTCCCCGCCGAGCTCACCGAGGCCCTCAAGGGGATCGGCGGCGCCTTCTCCGGCGGCGGATCGCCGCTGTCGGCCGCCCGCGCGGACTCCGGGGAGCAGTCGGAGGGTGCGCGGGAGCGCGCCGACCGCCGGGAGCGCCGGGAGCGCAGGGCACGCCCCACCACGGCGGACGGGCTGCGCTCCACCGGCGTCATGGAGTCCATGACCGCCGGTGCCATGACGGCGGACAAGATGCCGCAGACCTCGCTGGACGAGGCCCTCGCCGTCCCCCAGGACCTCGAGGTGCCGCTCGCGGACGGTGAGTCCGGCCGCACCGCCCCGGGCACCACGGCCGCCGGTGCACCGGAGGCGCAGGAGCTGCCCGACCGGGACGCCGAGGGTCCGCGCGGCCTTGAGGCCGCTCCGGGGGCGGCCGCCGGCGGTGTGAACGACCTTCCCACGGAGGATCCGCGCCCCGGACGGGAATGACATGCGAGAATCATCCGTTGAACTCAACTGATGAGTGGGCGATGCCCGGGTCCTGCCCGGGCATCGCCCGACGGCCAACCAGAGGGAGATGAGAACGTGAGCGATCGCAGCCTGCGAGGCATGCGCCTGGGCGCCCAGTCGCTGGAGTCCGAGGCCGGCGTGGAGCCCGCGGCCCGTCAGCGGGTCGAGTACCGCTGCGAGGACGGCGAGCAGGTGTTCGTCACCTTCGCCGCCGAGGCCGACATCCCGGCCACGTGGACCTCCAAGACCGGCAAGGAGGCCTTCCTCGTGGACGGCACCAAGCCGGAGGAGGACGCCGGCAAGCCGGTCCGCACCCACTGGGACATGCTCCTGGAGCGCCGCTCCATGGAGGACCTGGAGGAGACCCTCCAGATCCAGCTCGGCAAGCTGCGCGCGAGCCGCGGCGAGGCCTGAGCGGCACCGCTCCCCCGCCCGCCCGACGAGGGCAGGCGACACGAAGGGGCCGGACGATCCCCGAGGATCGTCCGGCCCCTTCGCCTGTGGCGACGGCCCGTCCGAGTCGATGGCCGAGGCGACCCGCCGCGGGCCGAGGCGCGTGAGGCCGAGGCGGGCGGCCGTCGTCGTGGGTCCTCCGGGTCAGCGGCCGGCGAGGACCTGCTTCAGGCGGTCCCAGCGGGCCTGGAGCCCCCACTTGGTCACGTTGGTCACGGCTTCGGTGATGATGTTGCCGGACATCTTGGACTCGCCGAACTCCCGCTCCACGAAGGTGATCGGCACCTCCACGATGCGCTTGCCCAGGCGCGCCGTGCGGAAGGTCATGTCCACCTGGAAGCCGTAGCCCTTGGACTGCACGGCCGCCAGGTCCATCTCCCGGAGGGTCTGGGCGCGGTATGCCCGGTATCCGGCGGTGATGTCCGTGAGGTCCAGGCCCAGCATCAGGCGCGGGTACAGGGAGCCGCACATGCTGATGAGCTTGCGGTGGGCAGGCCAGTTGACCATCTTGCCGCCCGGGACGCGGCGGGAGCCGATCACCAGGTCCGCGCCGTGGATCGCGTCCAGCAGCCGCGGCAGCTGCTCGGGCTGGTGCGAGCCGTCGGCGTCCATCTCCACCAGCACGTCGTAGCCGCGCTCCAGGCCCCAGGCGAACCCGGCCAGGTAGGCGCCGCCCAGTCCGTTCTTCTCGGCGCGGTGCAGGACATGCACCTTCGCGTCAGCGGCGGAGCGCTCGTCCGCCCAGGCGCCGGTGCCGTCCGGGGAGCCGTCGTCCACGACGAGCACGTCCACCTCCGGGTTCGCCTCGCGCAGGCGTCCGAGGGTGATCGGCAGCGACTCGATCTCGTTGTACGTCGGAATGATGGTCAGCACGCGCATGCGGGCGTTCCCCTCCTGGGTGGGTTCGTGTGAGCGCCGGCGGGTCCGTCGGACACCGGGCCGTCTCCGGTGCGCCGCTCGACCGGTGCGGTCGCGGGCGTGCGCGAGCGGCCCGCGGCGCGCGGGTCATCCGCCCCAGTATAGGAACCCGTGGATGAGTTCACGTGCAGGCCGTGCCGGAGCGAACGGGCGGGAGTGGTTCGGCGCGGCGCGCGTCAGGCGCCCGCTAAGTGACCGCCGATCCAGGCGGAGTCCAACCGCGGCAGCTCCTCCCCCGCGTCCAGGGAGGGCAGAAGCGGGGTGCCGGCGCGTGTGTCGGTGCTCCAGGCGGCCACCCGGCCGTCGGGGCGCCTGCACCGTGACGCGTCCGCGTGCCAGACCGCGAAGCTG
>NZ_JBNFOB010000010.1:0-20955 GCF_057364565.1 Micrococcus sp. LASM2_SD2
TCCGGCGGCCGGGGCGTCGCCCAGGGCGTGAAGGCCGGCGGGAAGGGCCGTGCCGGGGGTGGGCGGCCGTCCGTCGGGAAGCGGAGCGGGCCGGGTGGACAGGCAGCCGCCCGAGACCCTGTTCCTGGCGACCGTCCCCGGTGCGACGCCCTCGAAGTGGGTGGACCGGTTCACCTCGCGTGAGCGCGCGGTGCAGCTGGTGAACCACGACGAGTGCCAACAGACCTGGCACCTGAGGCACGACGAGCGCGGCTGCGGCCTGCACCCGTTGCCGCAGCTGGGCTACCTGCGCTGGCGCCGGGACCGGTCGGTGGAGGACGTGCTGGCCGAGGCCGGCGTGGACCCGCGGCGCGTGCACGTGGTGCGGGCGTACTCCGAGCTGCCCGTGGTGTGCGTGGGCAAGGATCATCTGCTCGCGGCGTGGGACGTGGAGGCGGACGGCCCCGTGCCGACGGCCGAGCTCGACCCGGCCGAGGCGATGGACCCGGCGAGGTTCGCGCCTGTGCCGGAGGGTGAGGTTGAACCCGGCCCTGACGTTTTCGCTCGCGAAACGGGAGGGTTGGACGACGTTTTCGCTGGCGAAACGAGAGGGTCGGACGACGTTTTCGCTCGCGAAATGGGAGTGTCTCCCGACGACGGCGCCCCCACTCCGCCTGCCGTCTCGCCGCGGGCATCCGTCCCCAACCCCATGGACGCTCCGGAGACCCCTGGTGCGGGGGAGCGGATGGCGTTGGAGATCGTGGCCTCGGGCGCCGGGTACGTGGTGCTGCCGCAGTCGGTGGCCCGCATGTTCGGGCGCAAGGACGTGGTGGTGCTGCCGCTGGAGTCCTCGCTGGACGAGGTGGTCGGGATGTCCCGCGCCGAGCGCGAGGCCGCCGCCATGGCCGCCGAGCTCGCCGCGGAGGAGGCCGGCGTGGAGCCCGAGCGCGCGGACGAGCTGTTCGGCGTCACCGGCGAGCATGCTGCCGGAGACTCGCGGCACCCCGGCTGGGACGTCGGCCTGGCCTGGCTCAAGGAGTCCGACTCGGACCTCGTGCAGGGCTTCGTGGGCGTGAGTCGCGGGCGCAGGAGCGGCAGCTCGCGCTGAGCCGGGTGGCGCCGTGGGGGCGGCTCTGGCCTGGGCCTCGACGTGCGTGCTGACGCCCCTCGGCTCCCCGTCCTTGACCCTTCTGGATTCATGGACGTCCAAGCTGGAATCGGAAGTGCCGGAATGGGTGCCTTTTGGACCGCAGTTCCGGCAACTCTGATTCCAGAAAGTGTTGTTGGCCCTGGCTCCGCTCACGGCCAGGGGCATCAGGAACCGCCGGTCGCGCCGAGGGGGTTGGTCCACCACCACTGCGGCCACTGAGGCCAGGGGCCCATGACCGTGACCTGCGCTACGCTCACCCCATGATGCGCACCCTCGAGGAGATCTGGCCGCCCTACGGACTCGTGGTCCGGGCCGGCGGGCTGACCATGACCGCCCTGCGCGAGTCCGACGTGCCGGAGGTGGTGGCGCTGGTGGAGGCCGGCATCCACGCCCCGGCCACCATGCCCTTCTCCTTCCCCTGGACCGACGCCCCCGCCGAGGAGATCCCCGGAAACTACATGCGGTTCTTCGGGCGCACCCTCGCCGGCACCGGGGAGGGGAACGCGGCGCTCGAGCTGGTCGTCCGCAGGGGCGGGGAGATCGTGGGCCTGCAGGCTCTCAACGGCCAGGACGTGCGCACCACCCGGCGCCTGGAGACCGGGTCCTGGCTGGGCCTGCGCTTCCAGGGGCAGGGTATCGGTCTGGCCATGCGCCAGGCGATCTGCGCGGTCGCGTTCGACCACCTCGCCCTGGACGCCGTGACCTCCGGCGCCTGGGCGGACAACGCCGCGTCCCTGCGCATCAGCGAAAAGGTCGGCTACCGGGAGACCGGCCGCGAGCAGTGGCAACGCCGCGGCGAGCCCTCCGAGATGGTCCTGCTCGAGCTGCTGCCCGAGCACTTCGTCCCCGGCCCGGACACCGTGGAGGTGGAGGGAGCCGAGCCGCTGCGGAGGTTCCTGGGGCTGACGGACTGAACCGGCCGTCGTCGGGAAACCGGCCAGGATGCGCGGGTGCAGACACGGGCTGGGTGCGCCCGATCCGATCTGGTGCCTAGGATGGTCCCGGCTGCGGGCCACGGCGTCCTCGGTGGCGCGATGGCCTTTCACGGCTTGGGTTTGACTGTGCGTCCACCCAAGGGGCGGCAGATCTGTCAGAAACGGGAGCAACGCCGACGTGCGCAACCTCACAGTCCTCGTCTCGGCGGCGACGCGCTGTACCGGCAACATCACGAGGACTCCCGCCCACCCGGCTGGTGGATTCATCGGAGGGGACATCACCGCTTGCTCGGGGGCCAAGGTCCAGGCTCGTGTGGGGCGTGACATCGCAGTTCGCAGGGATCCGACCGGTTCGTGGTCCGATGAGCACTGACCCGGAGGTGGGCCGACTGACCCCCACGCTGGCTGCCGAACACCTCCATGTCCGACGTGGCGGGCGTTCCGTGCTGCATGGTGCGACGTGCGGCTTTCCACGCGGCGTCACGGCCCTGATCGGTCGCAACGGCGCCGGGAAGACCACCTTGATGCGGTCCATGATCGGGCTGCTGCCGATCGACTCCGGGAGCGTGCTCTTCCACGGTACGTCCGCACTCACCTCGCCCGCCGCCCTCCGAGACCTGCGCTCTCGCCTGGGCTGGATGCCGCAGGACCTCTCCTTCCCGAAGGGCCTGCGGGTCTCCGAGGCGGTGGACTATGCAGCCTGGCTGCGTGGGTCGTCACCCCGGGACACTGCGGGCCTGCGCCGCGATGCACTGGAACAGACGGATCTCGCAGATCTCGCCCGTCGCCGCGCCACCGATCTCTCCGGAGGGCAGGCGCGTCGACTCGGCCTGGCCTGTGCCCTCGTCGGAGACCCCGAGGTGCTCCTTCTCGACGAGCCGACGGTCGGCCTCGACCCGATCCAGCGCGCCTGCCTCCTCGAGATCATCCGAGACCTCGGGGCCGACCGGACGGTGGTGATCTCCACGCACCTGGTGGAGGACATCCTGGCCACGGCCGAACACGTGGTGGTGCTCGCGGACGGACGGGTCACCCACGCCTCGCCGCTGCAGGACCTGGTCACGCAGGGGGCCGACGCCGGCCAGGCGACCGCCACCGTGACCCGCCTGCTCGGCGGCGCGCCGCGGGAGGACGCCTGATGCACGGACCCCGTGGTCGCCTGGAATCCGTGTCTGTCGGTCTGGTCGTGCTCACGGCAGCCGCCGTCGCAGCCGCCCTGTTCGCATCCCGGCATCGGTGGCTGGGATGGCCCCCGGCCGCAGTGGCGCAGGCGACGGAGTTGGCGGTGGTGATCCTGGCGATCACCGGCTCGGCGGCGTTGGCGCGGGCGACGATCCCACTTCGCGCGGCTACCACCGGTGAGCAGCAGAGCCTGTCCGTGCGCACCCCGCTCGAGCGGACTCGCATCCACTGCTGCGGTGGGCGGCCGCCCTCTGCACCCTGGTCCACGTGCTGGTGCTCTCCATCGTGGCCACCGCATCCTTCACTCTGACCGGAGTCGGGCCGGTCGCATGGTCCTGGGGTGTCCTCGGGCTCTGGGCCCTCGGCTCGTGGGCCTGGAGCGTGAGCCTCTGCGTGTGCGGTGTGGCGGTCGGCTGGTGGCTCCCGCACCGCTGGGCCCCCGTCCTGGCCGCAGTGCTGGGGTACGCCGGGACCTACGTGCTGAACACGACCGTGGACGCGCCGACGGCAGCACTGCTCACACCGTCCCCCTGGACCGGGTGGCAGACGGACATGCCGGCTGCTCTGCCGGCAGGCCTCCGCGTGGCGGCGGCGGTGGCCGTGGGTCTGGCGCTGGTGGCGGCTGTCGTCGGGCGCCGGCGAACGGCGGTGTTCGCCGGGCTGACGGTCCTTGTGTGCGGGTTCCTGGTGTCCACCGTTCCGGAAGGACAGCTGCGTCGTCCGACCGACCGAGTCTCCGCCTGTACCGATGGGCGTGCCGAGGTCTGTCTGTCTCCCTGGAGCGCACCCGGGCTCGGACGCTACTCCCGATTCGTGGAGGAGGGTCTGGCCGAGCTGCCGGCGCCGCTGCGCCCCGTTCGCGTGAGTGACGACCCTGATCTCCTCCACACGGATCCGGAGGGTTCAGCGGATTCCGGGCTGTTGGTGGCCTCCGCCGGAGGCAATGAGGTGGTCACCGCATATCCGGACCGTGCCCAGACCCTTGCGGGCCTCGGGCGCGGGCTGCTGCTGGCACGCTGTTCCTCCGACGACGGCCCCGAGCCCTCCGAGCAGGACGGGAGTGTCCTCGGACTGGAGGCACAGACCGCCCTCTTCTACGGCTGGGGCAGCGCTCTCGGTGTACTGCCGGACGACCTGCGGGCCCCGTACGACACGCCATTGTCCGAGCACCCTGGTTTCACCGACGAAGAGCGACGGCGCCTCAGCGAGCGGGCCGCCGCCTTCGCGGACCTCGCTCCCTCCGAACGCCGCGACTGGTGGGCCTCGCATGCAGACTCTGTCGCCTCCTGCACCCTCTCCGAGGCGGACCTGCCATGAGACGCCGGTCGTTCTCGGGAGGGTCGACCACCGCCGCTGGGGAGAGGCCATCGTCAGGGGGGATCCTCCCGGCGCGAGCGTGGCTGCTGGCCCATGGATGCACGTGGGCTCCGCTGGCAGGCATCCTCTGCGGGATGGTGCTGGCGGCCGTGGCGATGACGGTGGCACTGCCTCGCGTGGCGCCCTCGACGGTGCTGCTCGACGACGCCACCACCGACCCTGCCGCGGCCGGCCTCGCGGTGCAGGCCGGGGTGTGTGGCGCCGCAGCGCTTCTGCTTCGCGATCGCCTCGCCTGGATCACGGACGTCTCGCCGCGCTCGATCGTGCTGCGGCGTCTGGCCTGGGGCTTCACCCTCACCGTGTTGTTGGCCGCGGTGTCGGGCATCGCATCCCTGCTCCTCCCGAGGGGTCTGGACCCGGTGCACGTGTTCCTGAGCTTCCCGTTGTTCTGGTGGGGGCTGGCGATGATGGCTCTCGTGCTCTGGGGTCCGACGGCGGCCACCGTGCTCCCGCTGGCCGTGTCCGCAGTCTTCGCCCTGTCTCTGATGCCCTGGGAGGCGAATGTGCTGTTCAACGCGGACCTGCTGGGTGTCCGCCTCGGAGTGGGCGCGGCGCTGTGGACCACCGGCATGGTGCTCTATGCGGTGCGCGCCGGCAGCGCGGCGTGCGGGATGACGCGATCTGAACCGGCCGTCGTCGGGAAGGGTTCACGGTGAAGCCCTCGTTCCGATCCGGAGCGCGCGGGGCGTGCACCCGATCGGAACGAGGGCTTCGGGATCGAACAGGCCTCAGCCGAGCCGGCCGGCCTGCGAGGCCTCGTACTCCTCGAGGTCGTCCTCGCTGACGGGCTCGGTGCCGCGCACCCGCGCCACCGCGGTCATCAGGTGGTACACGCCCAGCGCGGCGATCGTCCCGAGGGTGATGCCGCCGAAGGCGAGGTCGCCCACCATCAGCACAGGGTCCGCGATGGCGATGATCAGGCCGGTGCCGGCGGTCATCAGGTTGATGGTGTTGGAGAAGTCCACCCGGTTCTGCACCCAGATGCGCACGCCCATCACGCCGATCATGCCGTAGAGCACGATCCCCGCACCCGCGGCCACACCGGCCGGGATGGTGGCCACGGCGGCACCGAACTTCGGGAAGAACGCCAGGGCCAGCGCCGTCAGGCCGGCCACCCAGTACGCGGCGGTGGAGTACACCTTGGACGAGGCCATCACGCCGATGTTCTCCGCGTACGTGGTGGTGCCCACGCCACCGCCGAGGCCGGACAGGGACGTGGCGAGGCCGTCCGCGAACAGGGCGCGGCCGGTCAGCGGGTCCAGGTCCGTCTTGGTCATCAGCCCCACGGTGCGAACGTGGCCGATGTTCTCCGCCACCAGCACCAGCACCACCGGCAGGAACAGGAACACCACCTCCGCACGGAACTCCGGCAGGTGGAACGGGGGAAGCCCGACGACGGCCGCCTCACCGATCGGGGTGAAGTCCACTTGGTGTTGGGCCAGGGCCAGCAGGTACCCGACCACGATGCCCACCAGGATGGACAGGCGCCCGAGCAGCCCGCGGAAGAGCACGGCGGACAGGACGATCGCCAGGGCGGTGCCGAAGGTGGTCACCGGCAGCTCCACCATGCCGTCCGTGGTGGCGCCAGCGAGGTTCAGGCCGATCAGCGCGACGATGGTGCCCATCACCGCCGGCGGCATGAGCGCGTGGATCCAGCCGGTGCCGGCCAGGTGCACCACCACGCCGATCAGGGCCAGGATCACGCCCACCGTGAGGATGCCGCCGAGCGCGGCGCCGACGCCGGCCATGGACACGGCCGCGGTGATCGGGGCGATGAACGCGAAGGAGCTGCCCAGGTAGGACGGCAGGCGGTTGCCGGTGATCGTCAGGAACAGCAGGGTGCCGAGGCCGGAGAAGAACAGGGCGGTGGTGGCCGGCATGCCGGTCAGGGCGGGGACGAGCACGGTGGCGCCGAACATCGCCATCACGTGCTGCACGCCGATGCCCACGGTGCGGCCCCAGCTCAGGCGCTCCTGCGGGCCCACCACGGTGCCGGCGGTGATGGTCCTGCCGTCGCCGTGGACGGTCCAGCCGAGGCGGGGGCGTCCGGGGGAGGGACCGCCGGGGGAGCGTCCGGGGGAGGCGGCGTCTCCTCGGGGTGCGGCGGGGCGCTCGTAAGTGTGGGACATGGCTCCTCCAGGGGCGGGACGGCGGGTGCTCCGGCACGGGCCGCGGGGGCTCGGGAGCCGGGAAAGGCGGGCCCGCGCGGCGTCCTCCAGAGGTGTGGACGGGTCCGCGTCAGGCCGATGCCCGTAGGGTACCGTGGGAGCGTGCGTGACTACTTCGGTGTGATTGGCGAGGCCCTCGTGGACGTGGTGCTCTCGGACACCGCCACACCCCGGGCACACGTCGGCGGCAGCCCCCTCAACGTCGCGGTGGGCCTGAGCCGCCTGGACCTTCCGGCGCTGTTCGCCGGACGCTTCGGCTCGGACGAGTACGGCGTGATGATCGCCGCTCACCTGCGTGACAACGGTGTCCGCTCCCTCCTCGGCCCCGACTCGGCCCCCACCTCCCAGGCGACTGCCCGCCTGGATCCCACGGGTGCGGCCAGCTACGAGTTCGAGCTGGACTGGACCCTGCCCTCCGCGGACGAGCTCGTGGAGCGGTATGGCCATGACATCGGCGGACGCCTGGTCCATCTGCACGCCGGCTCGATCGCCACCATGCTCGCCCCCGGCGACGCCGAGGTGATGGGCCTGCTCGAGCTGCTCCAGCCGACCACCACCCTCAGCTACGACCCCAACGTGCGCCCGAGCATCGTCCCGGACCGCGAGTTCGCCCGGAAGCGTGCCGAGCAGTCGGTGCGCCTGGCGGACGTGGTGCACGCCTCGGACGAGGACATCGCCTGGCTGTACCCGGACCGCCCGCTGTTGGAGTCCATCCAGGCGTGGCAGCGGATGGGCCCGGCCCTCGTGGTGATGACCCGCGGCGCCGAGGACATCCTGGCCGTCACCGCCCACGAGGTGTACGAGCGCCCGATCTTCCCGGTGGACGTGGCGGACACCGTGGGCGCCGGCGACTCCTTCACCGCTGCGCTGCTGGCCGCCCTGGACGACCGCTCCCTGCTGGGTGCGGAGAACCGCGAGAAGCTGCGCGGCATCCGCCACTCCGACCTCGAGTCCGTGCTCATCTACGCCTCCCGCGCCTCCGCCATCACGGCCTCCCGCCCCGGCGCGGACCCGCCGAACCGTGCGGAGCTCGTGGACGACTGAGCCGTCCCGGCATTCTGAGAACAACGACGACGGCCGCCCACCTTCAGCAGGTGGGCGGCCGTTCTCGTGGGGTCGGGTCAGATGAGGCCGAGGTCCTTCACGGCGTCGCGCTCGGACTCGAGCTCGGCCACGGTGGCGGCCAGGCGCTCGCCGGCACCGGGCAGGGCGGACTCGTCCGGGGCCAGGTCCGGCACGATCTGCCACTCGCCGCCGTCCGAGGTCACCGGGAACGAGGAGATCAGGCCCTCCGGGACCCCGTAGGAGCCGTCCGAGACGATCGCCGCGGAGGTGCGACGGGGTGAGCCGTCCGGGCCGGTGCCGGTGCCCAGGGCCCAGTCGCGCATGTGGCCGATGGTCGCGGAGGCGGCGGACGCGGCCGAGGAGGCGCCGCGCACCGAGATGATCTCGGCGCCGCGCTTGGCCACGCGGGGGATGAACTCGTCCCCCGTCCAGCCGGTGTCCACCACGTCCAGCGCGGGCCTCCACTCGCCGTCCACGCGCACGCAGGCGTGGGTGAGGTCCGGGAACTGGGTGGCCGAGTGGTTGCCCCAGACGGTGATGCCGTCCACGTCGTTCACGGCCACGCCCGCCTTGGCGGCCAGCTGCGCCACGGCGCGGTTGTGGTCCAGGCGGGTCAGCGCCGTGAAGCGGGACGCGGGGACGTCCGGTGCGTGCCGCTGCGCGATGAGGGCGTTGGTGTTGGCCGGGTTGCCGACCACCACCACGCGCACGGCGTCGTCCGCGTGGTCGTTGATGGCCTTGCCCTGCGGGCCGAAGATGCCGCCGTTGGCCTCCAGCAGGTCGCCGCGCTCCATGCCGGCGGTACGGGGGCGGGCGCCCACGAGCAGGGCGTGGTGGGTGCCGTCGAAGGCCGTCGCCGGGTCATCCGTGACCTCCACGGAGTCCAGGAGGCCGAAGGCGCAGTCCGCGAGCTCCATAGCGGTGCCCTCCGCGGCCTTCAGGGCGGCGGGGATCTCCAGCAGGCGCAGCCGCACCGGGGTGTCCTCGCCCAGCATCTGGCCCGCGGCGATGCGGAACAGGAGGGCGTAGCCGATGTTGCCGGCGGCGCCGGTGACGGTGACGGTCTGCGGGGCGCGATGCTGCGTGGTCATGCCCCCATTCTGCCCGTCCGAGGGCTGTGGGGTGAAGGTCCCCGAGCGGCAGCTGCCGCCTAGACTGGGGCGCATGTCCGTGCCGTCAGCCTCTTCCCGCGCCGCCGCCGCGCTGGCGGGCGTGCGCCGCCGGCCGCGCATGGTGGCCACGGACCTGGACGGCACCGTGATCGGTTACGCGCACACCCGCACCGGGCGGCTGTCCCCTCGCACCATCGAGGCCCTGCAGGCCGCCCATGACGCGGGCGTCACCGTGGTGTTCGTGACCGGCCGTCCGCTGCGCTGGCTGAGCCCGCTGCGGGACCAGCTCGGCACCGTCGGCCCGGTGATCTGCTCCAACGGCGCCGTGGTGGTGGACCCCGCCACGGACCAGGTGCTGCTCTCCCACGGGATGGAGCACGCCGACGTCTGGAAGGCCGCCGCCCGGCTGCGCGCGGCGGACGAGACCGCGAGCTTCGGTGCCGAGACCCTCGGCGGCTTCGTGTGGGAGCCGGCGTTCGGCGAGCGGGCCGAAGGCGTCACCGGAGCGCAGGCAGGACCTCATGCCGGGGCGGAGTCCGGCGCCGCGCACCGGCTCGAGCACATGCTCCCGGACGACGCCACCGTGGTGAAGCTGATGGCGCGCTCCGGCCGGCGCACCCCGGACGAGCTGCTCGCCTGGACGCGCGAGCTGGTGGGGGACCTCGTGTCCGTGACCCACTCGGCGCCCGACCTGCCGCTGGTGGAGATGGCCGTGCGCGGCGTCCACAAGGCCGCCACCCTGGAGGAGTACGCCGGCCGGCTCGGGATCGCGGCGGACCAGGTCGTCGCCTTCGGGGACATGCCCAACGACGTGGAGATGCTCCAGTGGGCCGGCCTGGGACTGGCCGTGGCCTCCGGTCACCCGGAGCTGCAGGCCGCCGCCGACGCGGTGGTCGGGGCCTGCGACGACGACGGTGTGGCCGAGGTGATCGAGCACCTGCTGACCCTGCCCGAGTGAGCGGTGGGCCGGCAGGCGGAGGTGCGTGCCGTCGTCGGGAAGCGGCAAGCGGGGACAGGCGACAGGCGGAGACGCGAGCGGGGACAGGCGACCGGCGGAGAGCGAGCGACGTGCCTGACGACTCAGTCCAGCGCGCGGGACAGGTCCGCCTCCTCGTAGCGGACCATGCGCGAGGCCTTCCCCGTGACCAGGCGGTGGCCCAGCCACAGGGCCAGGAACAGCGGCAGGCCGATGTACGCGCTGAGCACGGCCACCAGGTCCACGCCGTCGCCGGTGAACGCCTGCCAGTTCTGGCCGAGGATCACCACGGTGCACAGCAGCAGGGCGATCGCCGGGCCGAGGGGGAACAGCGTCGCGCGGTACGGCAGGTCCTTCACGTCCCCGCCCTGCGCCACGTATGCCCTGCGGAACCGGTAGTGGCTCCAGGCGATGCCCATCCACACGATGAACCCGGCCAGCCCGGACGCGGACACCAGCCACACGTAGGCGGCGCCGTCGCCGATCAGGGTGGTGAGGAAGCAGCCCGCGCCCACCACGGTGGTCATGATCAGGGCGTTCATGGGGACGCCGCGACGGTTCACCTTCGCCAGCACCCGCGGCGCCTTCCCGGAGGCGGCGAGGGCGTAGAGCATGCGGGTCGAGGCGTAGAGACCGGAGTTGCCGGCGGAGAGGATGGCGGTGAGGATCACCGCGTTCATCACGGTGGCCGCCGCCAGCACGCCGGCGTTCTCGAACACCAGGGTGAACGGGGAGATCGAGACGTCCTCCACGCTTGAACCCAGCAGGTTCGGGCTGGTGTACGGGATGAGGAAGCCGATGATCGCGATCGCCCCCACATAGAACAGCATGATGCGCACGAATACGGTGCGGATCGCCCTCGGTACGGTCCGCTCCGGGTCCTCCGCCTCACCGGCGGCTACACCCACCAGCTCGGTGCCCTGGAAGGAGAAGCCGGCCACCAGGAAGATCGCCAGGACCCCCGGCACGCCGCCCACGAACGGGGCCTCGCCGGTGGTCCAGTTCTCGAAGCCCGGCTGCGTGTCACCCAGGATGCCCACGATCATCAGCACGCCCAGGACCAGGAACACCACCACGGTGACCACCTTGATCAGGGCGAACCAGAACTCGGACTCGCCGTAGGCCCGGGTGGACAGGGCGTTCAGCCCGAACAGCACGGCCAGGAAGAGCGCGGACCACACCCAGGAGGGCACGTCCGGCAGCCAGTACCGCATCACCAGGGCGGCGGCCACCAGCTCGGCGGCCACGGTGATCGCCCAGTTGTACCAGTAGTTCCAGCCGACGGCGAAGCCGAACGAGGGGCTCACGAAGCGGGCCGCGTACTCCTCGAACGCACCGGACACCGGCAGGTAGGTGGCCATCTCGCCCAGCGACTGCATGAGCAGGAACACCATGAAGCCGATGACCACGTAGGCCAGCAGGGCGCCGCCCGGGCCGGCGGTGGCGATCGTGTTGCCGGAGGCCACGAGCAGGCCGGTGCCGATCGCACCGCCCATCGCGATCATCGTCAGATGACGGGTGGAGAGGGAGCGGCGCAGGCCGTTCGAGTCGGCCGGTCCGGTGGCCCCGGGCGTGCGTGGGGCGGGCTCGGTGATGTCCACGGCGGGACCTTTCCAGAAGGGGGGAGCGGGACGTGCTCAGCACCCGCACAGCAGGCCCTGAACACAGGACATCCCGGGCGTAGACCCGGTATGGACGGCCCGAGCATACGGCCCACAGGAGGGACGCGTCAGCGGACTGTGTCGCGCTCCACAGGTCCTGGTGACGCAGCAGACGCGGGGGAGTGCCGTCGTCGGGCGCCGGGACACGGGGCCGTCAGCGGGAACGGTGCCGGGCGACACGGTTGCTGTCGCGCATATGGCCGTTCTCAGCACCGGATGAGCGCTGAGAACGGCCGTTTGCAGGACAGCAGCGTCCGCCCTCCCGTCAGAGGAACTCGAGCGGGTCGAACTCGTCGATGTCGATCACGCGCAGGCGCGGCAGCGGGGCGTCGAAGGCCTGCACGTCGTACTCCATGTCCCAGACCTCGATGCCCGGGACCTCGCGCAGCCCGCCGGACATGAACTCGTTGAAGCCCATGAGCGCCACGCGGCGGTCCGGGTCCTCGGCGAGGGCGGTCATCTGCGGCAGGAAGTCCACGTCGTGGCTGGCGAGGACCACGTCGTCGTCCCGCTCGGCGAGGGCCTCGGCCGTGCGCTGGATGCCGATGTCCACCACCTTGCCGGGGCCGCGCAGCATCAGCGGCTGGTACCCCATGGCGTTGAGGGCCTGCACGAAGGACAGCGGGATGTCCCCGTCGATCGCGAGGAAGAACAGCGCCTTGACGGGCTGGTCCCAGCGGTCCTCGATGTGCTCCAGCACCCGGTTCCAGCGGGGCCGCTCCTCCGGGTGGGGGCGGCGCTGGAGGATGGAGGTGCCCAGGGTCGCGTCGATGTTCTCCCCGTCGACGAGCAGGTAGGTCTGGCGTTCAGTCACGCCGCCGAGCCTACCCGTGCGGCCGGTCCCGGTCAGCGGCCGTGGATCGGATCGGTGAGCAGCCGCACCGGGCCCTCGAGCGGGCCGCGGCGCCAGGGTTCGGCGCGGACGAGGCCCCGCCAGAGTAGGGGCAGCAGGATCCCGCCGAGGCAGAGGACGGCGAGGTTGGCCCAGGTGTCATCCGTCCCGGACGGGCTGTGCCACGGGCCGGGACCGAGGGTGAGCACCCAGCCCAGGTAGGCCTGGTGGGCCACGTAGACGCTGAGGGTCATGGAGCCGGGCACGGCGAGCAGGCCGGTCGGCCGGGGCCACCGGTCCGGGGTGAGTCCCGCGCAGGCCCCCAGCGCCGCCGCCACCAGTCCGACGCAGAGGACCGCCTCTGTGACGGTGCCGGTGTACGGGATCGGGGACTCGCCGGTCTGCGCACGGGCCGTGAAGACCGCCGCCGCTCCCACCGCTGCGCCGGCGGCCGCCCAGCCCAGGGCAACGGGCCGCCGGCTGCGCCGCAGCAGCCGCACCAGCACCATGCCCAGCAGCCCGTAGGCGCAGAGCAGCAGGATCCGATAGGGACCGGAGGCCAGCCAGGACGTGGCCAGCGTGCCCGCCAGCGCCGGGTCCAGGCCGGCCGGCACCAGCTGCGCCGCCCACTCCATCGCCTGCTGCGGCCCAGCCCGGGTCACCCAGACGCCCGCGGCCGCCAGAACCGCCCCCGACCGCGGCCAGCACGGCGGAGGGCAGCCGGCACAGCAGCAGGGACACCAGCATCACCACGGCCAGATGCGTCAGCACGTCCACCACGGCGGCACCGAACAGTCCGGTCAGCGCTCCGCAGGCCACCAGCACCGCCGCACGCACCAGCGCCGCAACGGCGGCGCGCGGCCACCCGTACCGGTCCGCCTCGAGGTCCACGGAGGCGCCCACGAGCGCCGCGAAGAGGGCCGCCGTGAGGAACTCGGAGAGGTTCAGCACACCCGCGGGCCCCGGGGTCGGCGCCACATGCGCCACGAACATGGACAGCAGGGCCACTCCCCGGGCGACGTCGAGCCAGGCCAGGCGAGGGCGGACGCCGGGGGCGACCGGCCGTCGTCGGGACGCGGTGGCGGGCACGGAGCCTCCTGGAGGGGCGGGGACGGATGAGCCCAGTCTAGGGAGTGGAGCGCGCCGCTACGCTCGTTCCGTGAGCATCACGTCCCGCCTGACCTCCGTCCGTGCCGCCGTGCAGAGGGCCCTGCACCGCGCCGTCGAGCGCTCCCGCCGCACCCCGCCCGCCTACCTCACCGACTCGCGGCCGGCCCGCCGGGGCTGGCCGCTCGGGTTCGCGCACCGCGGCGCGGACGTGCGTCGGGAGAACACGCTGGCCGCGTTCCGGACCGCCCACGAGGCCGGGTTCACCTACCTCGAGCTGGACGTGCGCACCACCGCGGACGGTGAGCTCGTGGTCTTCCACGACGACACCCTGGACCGCGTCAGCACCGGCCGCGGTCGGATCGCCGAGCACAGCTGGGCCGAGCTCGCGTCGGTCCGCGTGGGCGAGGAGCCGCTGCTGCGCTTCGCGGACCTGCTGACCGCGCTGCCGGAGGCGCGCCTCAACGTGGACCTGAAGGACGACGACGGCGCCGTCGCCATGGCGCGACTGCTCGCCGAGCACCGTGCCTGGGACCGGGTCCTCGTGGCCAGCTTCCACGACAGCCGCCGCCGTGTGCTGCGCACCGCCCTTGCCGAGCTCGGCATCCGGAGCGGGCCGCCGGCCCCGCACGCGTGGCGACCTCCGGTGGAGCGGCGGCCGTCGCTGCACTGGTGGCGCTCGGCCCGCTGGGCCTGACCCGTGCGGTGCGGCGGCTGCTGGACGTGGACTGCGTGCAGGTGCCCCTGCGGCAGGGACCGGTGCCGGTGGTGAGACCCGCCTTCGTGCGGCGCGCTCAGGCGGCCGGCCTGGCCGTGCACGTGTGGGTGGTGGACGATCCGGGCGAGATGGAGCGCCTGCTGGACATGGGCGTGGACGGCATCATGACCGACCGCGCCGACGTGCTCGCCGACGTCTTCACCCGCCGGGGGATCTGGCCGCAGCGCTGAGGCGCGCCCCTCAGAGCATCTTCGGCAGGGCCTTGCGCTTGAACCAGGTGTACGGCGGGTAGGCCACCTTCAGGGTGTCCACCTGGTCCGTCTTCGCCAGGGACGGGCGCATGTGGGAGAACGTCTCGAAGCCGGTCTCCCCGTGGTAGGCGCCCATGCCGGAGGCGCCGATCCCGCCGAACGGCAGCGTGGTGATGCCGGCGTGCAGCAGGGTCACGTCCGTGCACACGGCACCGGCCTGCACCTGCTCCTCGAACGCCCGGTGGAACCGCGGGCGGTCCGTGAACAGGTAGGCGGCCAGCGGATGCGGGCGCGCGGTGATGAAGTCCAGGGCCTCCTGGAAGGTCTCCACCTTCAGGATCGGCAGCACCGGGCCGAACAGCTCCTCCTTCATCAGGGCGTGGTCCGTGCGGACACCGGTCACCACGGTCGGCGCCATGTAGCGGTGGTGCGGGTCCACCCGGCCGCCGACCAGCAGCTGCGCCCCGTCTTGCAGGTCCGCGGCGAGCATGTCCTGCAGGCGCGCGGCGTGCTCCTCGGAGACGAGCCGGCCGTAGTCGTTGGAGGTGCGCGGGTCCTCGCCGTAGAACTCACGGACCACCTCGGGCAGGGCCTTCACCAGCTGCTCGTGCGCTGCGTCCCCGACCGCCAGCACGTAGTCCGGGGCCACACAGGTCTGGCCGGCGTTGGTGAACTTGCCGAACGCGATGCGCCGGGCCATGGCCATGACGTTGCGGGACTCGGTGACCACCACGGGGGACTTGCCGCCGAGCTCCAGGGTCACGGGCGTCAGGGTCTTCGCCGCGGCCTCGTAGACGATCCGACCCACGCGCTCGCCGCCGGTGTAGAGGATGTGGTCGAACGGGTGGGTGAGCAGCTCGGTGTTGCAGTCCTTGCCGCCGGCCACCACGGAGATCAGCGCGGAGTCCAGGTAGGTGGGCAGCAGCTCGCGCAGCACGGCGGCGGTGGCCGGGGACTTCTCGGACGGGCTCAGGACCACGGTGTTGCCGGCCGCCAGGGCGCCCACGAGCGGGGCGAGCAACAGCTGGACCGGGTAGTTCCAGGCGCCGATGATCAGCACCAGACCCTTGGGCTGGGCCTGGACCTCGGCGGTCGCCGGCTTGAGGGACAGCGGGGTCTTCACCGGGCGCTTGTCCATCCAGTCCGTCAGGTGCAGCAGCGCATGGTCGATCTCCGCGCGGACCGGCATGAGCTCGGTCATCAGGCCCTCGGTGGGGGACTTGCCGAGGTCATGGCCCAGGGCGTCGAGGAGGCGCTGCTCGTTCTCCTCGAGCAGGCGTCGGAGGGCCTTGAGCTGGTGCACGCGCATGCGGCGCGGATGCGCGGCGCGGGACTTCGCGGCGGTGCGCAGGCGCTCCACGGCGGCGGTGGGGTTCTCCGCGCGCGGGCCGATCGGCATGATCGGCAGCATGGACGTGTCCGCGGGGACCTGCAGGTCCGCGTACTCCTGCTCGTCGGCGTCGTCGAAGGGCTGCTCGTCGATGGTCATGGCACCACCGTAGTGCGCCAGCCTGGCCGCCGCCTCTGTGGGTTCGGCTCCCGGCTCCGCCGGGACGCTCCCGCGGTTCCCGACGACGGCCGCTCCCGTCGACGGGTCCGGTCGCCCGCCCGGCGGCCCGCCGACGCCTCAACCTCAGCCGATGACCGCGTCCACGATCCGCTGGGCCTCGGCCTGGACCTGCTCCAGGTGCTCCTTGCCCAGGAAGGACTCGGCGTAGATCTTGTAGACGTCCTCGGTGCCGGAGGGGCGGGCGGCGAACCAGGCGTTCTGGGTGACCACCTTCAGCCCGCCGATGGGGGCGCTGTTGCCGGGCGCCTTGGTGAGCGCGGCGAGGATGGTCTCCCCGGCCAGCTCGGTGACGTTCACGTCCTCCGGGGACAGCTCCTTGAGACGGGCCTTCTGCTCGGCGGTGGCCGGGGCGTCGATGCGCGCGTAGACGGGGGAGCCGTGCAGCGCCTCCAGGTCCCGGTACAGCTCGGAGGGGGTGCTGCCGGTGACCGCGATGATCTCCGCGGCGAGCAGGCACAACAGCAGGCCGTCCTTGTCCGTGGACCAGGGCTTGCCGTCCAGGGTGACGAAGCTGGCGCCGGCGGACTCCTCCCCGCCGAACACGCCGGTGCCGGTGAGCAGGCCCGGGACGAACCACTTGAAGCCGACCGGCACCTCCACCAGGTCCCGGCCCAGGGACTCGGCGACCCGGTCGATCATGGAGGAGGACACCAGTGTCTTGCCCACGCCGGCGGTCTGCGGCCAGTCCGCACGGTTGCGGTAGAGGTAGTCGATGGCCACGGCCAGGAAGTGGTTCGGGTTCATCAGCCCGCCGTCCGGAGTGACGATGCCGTGGCGGTCCGAGTCCGCGTCGTTGCCGGTGGCGACGTCGAACGGGGCCTCGCCGTCCTGGTCCGGGGTCATGCGGGTGATCAGCGAGGCCATGGCGTTCGGGGAGGAGCAGTCCATGCGGATCTTGCCGTCCCAGTCCAGGGTCATGAACCCGAACTGCGGGTCCACCTCCGGGTTCACCACGGTCAGCTCGAGGCCGTGGCGGGCGCCGATCTCCGCCCAGTAGCCCACGGAGGCCCCGCCCATGGGGTCGGCACCGATGCGCACGCCGGCCTCGCGGATGGCGTCCATGTCCAGGACCTTCGGCAGGTCGGAGACGTAGCGGTCCAGGAAGTCGAAGCCGTCCAGGTTCGGGTGGCCCTCGACCTCCTCCGGGGCCAGCCGCTGCACGCCGTCCAGCCCGGCGGCGAGCAGCTCGTTGGCGCGGGCGGCGATCCAGCCGGTGGCGTCCGTGTCCGCCGGGCCGCCGTGCGGCGGGTTGTACTTGAAGCCGCCGTCCGCCGGCGGGTTGTGGGACGGGGTGATGACGATGCCGTCCGCCAGGCCCGCGTTGTCCCCGTCCGCGGAGAAGCCGGACGAGGTGAGGTCCCGGCCCTCGTTCAGGTGCAGGATCGCGTGGGACACCGCCGGGGTGGGGGTGTAGCCGCCGCGGGAGTCCACCATTACGTGGACGCCGCCGGCGAGCAGGACCTGAACGCAGGTGTCCTGGGCCGGGCCGGAGAGGGCGTGGGTGTCCTTGCCCACCAGCACCGGGCCGGTGATGCCCTTCTCCGCGCGGTACTCCACGATCGCCTGGGTGATCGCGGCGATGTGCGCGTCGTTGAAGCTGCTCTTGAGCGAGCTGCCGCGGTGGCCGGAGGTGCCGAACACCACCTTCTGCGCCGGATCCGAGACGTCCGGGACGCGCTCGGCGTAGGCGGCGAGCAGGGCGTCGACGTCGATCAGGTCCTCCGGCAGGGCGGGCGTGCCGGGGCGCTCGGCGGCAGGGACGGCGGGGGTCTGCGTTGTCTCGCTCATGCCATCACTCTTCCACTCCCGCATGATCACGGGAAGAACTGATGGTTTCGCTGTGGTGGCGGGCGGGTGTGGCCCGGGACCGCCCCGTGCCGCCCCGTCTCCCGACGGCGGCCGCCCGCCTCCGACGCCCGGCCCACCGTGGTCCCAGCACACAGAACGGGGCGGAGTTTCCCCGGAATTCTCGCCGAATTCCGGGAAACTCCGCCCCCAAACCCCTCAAGCGAGGGGCGTCAGCGGGTCAGCCGATCACTTCTTCTTCACGTCGTAGCGGTCGGCGTCCATGACCTTGGCCCAGGCGGCCACGAAGTCCTTGACGAACTTCTCCTTGGCGTCGTCCGCCGCGTACACCTCGGACACGGTGCGCAGCTCGGAGTTCGAGCCGAACACCAGGTCGTTGCGGGTGCCGGTGAGCTCCTTGCCGTCGGCGGTGACGCCCTTGTAGTGGCCCTCGGAGACCTTCTCCCACTGGGTGTCGATGTCCGTGACGGCCTGCAGGAAGTCGTTGGACAGCACGCCCACGTTCTCGGTCCACACGCCGTCCTTCGAGTCGCCGTGGTTGGCGCCGAGGACGCGGAGGCCGGCCACGAGCACGGTCATCTCCGGGGCGGAGAGGCCGAGCAGGTTGGCGCGGTCCACGAGGGCGAACTCGGCCGGGAAATCCTTGTTGGAGCGCGGGTCCCAGTTGCGGAAGCCGTCCACCTTCGGCTCGAGGTAGCCGAAGGACTCCACGTCGGTCTGCTCCTGCGAGGAGTCGCCGCGGCCCGGGGTGAACGGCACCTGGACCTGGACACCGCCGTCGGCGGCGGCCTTCTCGATCGCCCAGTTGCCGGCCAGGACCAGGGTGTCCGCGAAGGACACGCCCTGCTCGGCGGCGATCGCCTCCAGCTTCTCCACCACCGGACCGGTGACGGCCGGCTCGTTGACCTCCCACGAGCGCTGCGGCTCGAGGCGGATGCGGCCGCCGTTGGCGCCGCCGCGGAAGTCGGAGCCGCGGTAGGTGGAGGCGGCGCCCCAGACGGTCTTCACCACGGCCGGGACGGACAGGCCGGCAGCGGCCACGGCGTCCTTGACGGCCTTGATTTCGGCGTCGCCGGGCACAGAGGCCGGGGCCGGGATCGGGTCCATCCACACGAGCTCCTCCGTGGGGACCTCGGTGCCGTGGTGGCGGGAGATCGGGCCCATGTCACGGTGGGTCAGCTTGAACCAGGCGCGGGAGTAGGCGTCCTGGAAGGCCTCGAAGTCGTCCTTGAAGCGACGGGAGATCTTGTCGTACTCCGGGTCGAAGCGCAGGGCGAGGTCCGAGGTCAGCATGCGGGGCTCGCGGCGGCCGCTGCCGTCCGCCTCGGGCACCATGTCCGAGCCGCCGCCGTTGATCGGGCGCCACTGCTGGGCACCGGCCGGGGAGTGGAAGAGCTCCCACTCGTAGGCGTAGAGGATGTGGAAGAACTCGTTGTCCCAGCGGGTCGGGTGGTAGGTCCAGGTGACCTCGAGGCCGGAGGTGATGGCGTCGATGCCCTTGCCGGACTTGTAGGAGGACTTCCAGCCCAGGCCCATCTGCTCCATCGGGGCGCCCTCGGGCTCGTCGCCGATGTGCTCCGGGACGGTGCCGGCGCCGTGGGTCTTGCCGAAGGTGTGGCCGCCGGCGATGAGGGCGACGGTCTCCTCGTCGTCCATGCCCATGCGCTTGAAGGTCTCGCGGATGTCGACGGCGGACTTGACCGGGTCCGGCTCGCCCTCCGGACCCTCCGGGTTCACGTAGATCAGGCCCATCTCGACGGCGGCGAGCGGGTTGTCCAGCTCGCGGTCGCCCTTGTAGCGCTCGGAGCCGCCGTTGGTCCACTCGGTCTCGGGGCCCCAGTACACGTCGTCCTCGGGCTCGTAGGCGTCGATGCGGCCGCCGGAGAAGCCGTAGGTCGGCATGCCCATGATCTCGTGGGCCACGTTGCCGGCAAGGATCATCAGGTCCGCCCAGGAGAGGTTCTGGCCGTACTTCTTCTTGACCGGCCACAGCAGGCGGCGGGCCTTGTCCAGGGAGGCGTTGTCCGGCCAGGAGTTCAGGGGGGCGAAGCGCTGCTGGCCGGTGCCGGCGCCGCCGCGGCCGTCCTGGGAGCGGTAGGTGCCGGCGGCGTGCCAGGCCATGCGGATCATGAACGGGCCGTAGTTGCCGAAGTCGGCCGGCCACCAGTCCTTGGAGGTGGTGAGCACCTCGGCGATGTCCTTCTTGACCTCGGCCAGGTCCAGGGTCTCGAAGGCGGCCGGGTAGTCGAAGTCCGGGTCATGCGGGTTGATGACCGGCTGCTCCTTGGCCAGGATCTTCAGGTTCAGGCGGTTCTTCCACCACTGCTGGTTCGCGTCGCCGGAGGCGGGGTGCGGCATGGAGGCGCCGTGGGCGACCGGGCACTTGCCTTCGGTCGCGTCGTGGCTCATCTCGCCGACGGTGGTGGTCTCGTCATGCTGGGAGGTCATGATCGTCCTTTCGTCAGAGGGCGGGGTGGGGGAGGTCCGCGTCTCCGGCCGCACAGGAGGGGCAGCGGCCCCAGTAGTAGACCTCGGCCTCGTCGATGGCGAACCCGTGGTCCTCGGCCGCGCTCAGGCACGGCGCCGTTCCGGTGTGGCAGGGGACGTCCACGAGGGCGCCGCAGCCGCGGCAGACCAGGTGGTGGTGGTTGTCATGAGCGTCGAGCTCATAGCGGGCGGTGGAGCCCGCCGGCTGCAGGGACCGCACCAGCTGCGCCTCGGTCAGGGTGTGCAGGGAGTCGTACACGGCCTGGTGGGACACGGTGGGCTGGTCCGCGCGGACGGCGGTGAGCACGTCGGCGGCATCCGCGTGCGGGTGCTCGCGCAGAGCGGCGAGCACGCCGAGGCGGGGGCGCGTGACGCGCAGGCCGGCCGCACGCAGCAGGGCTGCGTCGTCCGGGACCTCCTGGGGTGCTGTGCTCATGGTCACCACCCAACCGGTTTTCTTGATTCGGTCAAGAAAAGGTCCGCTGGGTGTCCGGTGGCCGGACGGTGACCCCCGGGTTGCCCCGCGGTGCCCGCACCGGCGTCCCGACGACGGCCCCGCGCCGTGGGCGTCCGCCTCAC